>CAMZLD010000069.1 GCA_947311635.1 uncultured Flavobacteriaceae bacterium
ATTCTTGGGTGCGGATTGTAATTTATCAATTCAAAATCATCAAAAGTAAAGTCGAAAATATTGTTTACCGCTGGGTTTATCTTCATGGTTGGCAATGGTCTTAAGGGTCTTGACAACTGAAGTTCAAATTGTTCTTTATGATTATTGTAAATATGAGCATCACCAAAGGTGTGGATAAAATCTCCGGCTTTATAACCGCAAACCTGTGCCATCATCATGGTAAATAGCGCATAAGAGGCAATGTTAAAAGGTACACCTAAAAAAATGTCTGCACTACGTTGGTATAATTGGCAAGAGAGTTTTCTGTCAGCAACATAAAACTGAAAAAATGCGTGGCAAGGTGGTAAAGCCGCTTTTCCGTTCGCTACATTTTCAGAAAAAGAAACCGACGTGTCTGGTAATACAGAAGGATTCCAAGCAGAAACCAACATTCTTCTACTATTAGGATTGGTTTTTAGGGTGTTCACGATGTCTTTTATCTGGTCTATTTCATCATTGTTCCAATTACGCCATTGATGACCATAAACAGGGCCTAAATCTCCATTTTCATCTGCCCATTCATTCCAAATCCGCACACCATTATCGGTAAGGTATTTAATATTGGTATCGCCTTTTAAAAACCAAAGTAATTCGTAAATAATAGATTTTAAGTGCAATTTTTTGGTAGTTACCATCGGAAAGCCTTTACTTAAATCAAAGCGCATTTGATAGCCAAAAACACTTTTGGTGCCTGTACCGGTACGGTCGCCCTTTTCATTGCCGTTTTCTAAAACGTGTTTTACAAGGTCTAAATATTGTTTCATTTAATAATTTTATAAAGAAGTTTAACCTAATAACATGCCTGCAATGGTTGCTGATAATAAAGAAGCTATAGAACCTCCAATAAGTGCTTTCATGCCAAATTCTGAAAGTGTTTTACGTTGTCCAGGTGCTAAAGAGCCAATACCTCCTATTTGGATTCCGATAGAAGCAAAATTGGCAAATCCACACAACATATAGGTTGCCATTATTACAGATTTTTGATAATTTAAATGCAGGGCATTTGTAACGTCTTTTAATTCTGCTAACTGTATGTAGCCAATAAACTCACTGGCTGCTAATTTGATACCAAGCAGTTGTCCCATCATCATCATATCTTTTGTTGCCACACCAATTAACCACATTAAGGGTGAAAAAATGGTACCTAAAATAGCTTCTAGAGATAATTTTGGATATGCAGTGTTGGCAGTCATCCAATCATTTAGAGTTGTAATATCACCAACCCAGCCTAAAATACCATTAATCATAGCAATAAATGCCACAAAAACTAACAACATTGCACCTACATTAACTGCAAGTTTTAAACCTTCAGTTGTTCCGTTAGCAATGGCATCAAGAAAGTTAGATCCAATTTTTTCTGAAGAAACACTAACGTCTGTATTGATGTCTTCGGTTTGTGGGTAAAGCATTTTAGAAATTACGATAGCACCTGGTGCTGCCATAACAGAGGCTGCTAATAAATGTTTTGCATATTCTAATCTTAGTACGGGGTCATCACCACCAAGAAAACCAATATATGCAGCTAATACTGCGCCAGCAACGGTGGCCATTCCACCAATCATAACTAAGAGCATTTCAGATTTATTCATTTTTTCTAAATACGCTTTGATTAGCAATGGCGCTTCTGTTTGTCCTAAAAAAATATTACCCGCTACACTTAAACTTTCAGCACCAGAAATTTTTAATGTTTTTGTTAAAAGTAAAGCCATTACTTTTACAACTTTTTGAATAATTCCGAGGTAAAATAAAACTGAAGTTAAAGCAGAAAAGAAAATAATGGTTGGCAAAACCTGAAAGGCAAAAATAAACCCAAAAGTATCCATATTTTGAACAATGCCTCCAAATAAGAAGGTACTACCGGCTCTTGTATAATCTAAAACATTGACAAAAATTTGCCCAATACTTTCAAACATGCTTTGAATAAAAGGAACTTTCAAAACACCTATGGCAATCAATAATTGAAAAGCCAAACCAATAGCAACGGTTTTCCAGTTGATAGCTTTTCTGTTGTTACTAAATAAATAGGTGATTATGAGTAAAGAAATCATGCCTAAAATGCCTCTCCAGAGTGAATTGATTGTAAACCCTTCACTAGGTATAATAGCGCTAGTTTTGGTTACAACTTCTTGTGCTTGTGTGGCAATATAGCTTAAAAATAATACGATAGTAAGGCTTATTTTTTTTTTCATTTTGATTGTTTATTTAGAACTTTTTTTCTTTATTTCATCTCGAAGTTTGGCAGCCAATTCGTAATCTTCATTGGCAACAGCTTCGTCTAATTGATTGTTTAATTCTTCTAATGTTTTAGAGTCGTAGGTAGTTTCTATAACGGTGTCTGATAATAAATGATCTATTTCAAAATCACTTTCATCGGTGCCTTTTTCATCTTTGTTTTGTAAAAAAATTCCAGCTTTTTCAAGAATATTTTCATAAGTAAAAATAGGCGAATTAAAGCGTGTTGCTAATGCAATAGCATCTGATGTTCTGGTATCTATGATTTCTTCAATACCATCACGTTCGCAAATAAGGCTAGAATAAAAAACACCATCTACTAGTTTATGAATAATTACTTGTTTAATAATAATACCAAAACGATCTGCAAAGGTTTTAAACAAATCATGTGTAAGAGGTCTGGGTGGTTTGATTTCTTTTTCTAAAGAAATGGCAATGGATTGTGCTTCAAAAGCACCAATAACAATAGGTAATGTTCTTGCTCCATCAATTTCGCTTAACACTAAAGCGTAAGCGCCACTTTGGGTTTGACTATACGAAATTCCTTTTATAGTAAGGCGTACTAAACTCATTATTAAGGTTTGGTATTACAAATAAAATTAAAAAAGCCATCTAATTAAAAGCGTAAAATTGCCCTTTAATTAGACAGCCTTTCGAGGCACAATTTAATAAAAATTATGCGTTATTTGCTTTAAAAGTTTTTAACTTTTCTATCAATTGCGGAACTACTTCAAAAGCATCGCCAACAACACCGTAATCTGCTGCTTTAAAGAAAGGTGCTTCTGGGTCAGTGTTGATAACTACTTTTACTTTAGAAGCATTGATGCCTGCCAAATGTTGAATGGCACCAGAAATACCAATAGCAATGTATAAATTAGAAGAAACGGGCTTTCCTGTTTGCCCAACATGCTCACTATGAGGTCTCCAACCTAAATCAGATACAGGTTTTGAGCAGGCTGTTGCTGCGCCCAAAACAGTGGCTAATTCTTCTATCATACCCCAGTTTTCTGGGCCTTTTAAACCTCTACCACCAGAAACTACAATTTCTGCATCTGCAATCGTTACGGTGCCAGATGCTTTTTCTACTGATTGTAATTTGATGTTACTTTCATTTAAACTAGGCGAAAAATCACTTATTGAAGCTGTTGCTGCATTTTCTTTTATTCCGAAGGAATTTTTAGCCACACTAACAACTTTTTTTGCACTTTCTATGGTTGTAAATTGAAATGCTTTGTTAGAAAAAGCTTTTCTTTTTACAGTAAATGGACTTAAATTGGTTGGTAAGGCTACGGTATTAGAAGCGTAACCTGCATCTAGTTTAACAGCTACTAATGGCGCTACATATAAATCGTTAGCACTTGAGGCCATAATTACGATATCTGCATTTTCTGCTGTTGCTGTTGCTGCTATATACTGTGCCCAAATTGCTGGGTCTGCTGTTTTTAAGGCATCAGATTTACCTACCAAAATTTTTTCTGCTCCATAATTTGATAATGCAGAGGCATTGTCTGTAAAAGCGGTTAAAGTGATAAGTTTTGTTTGCATTTGTGTTGCCAATGCTTTTGCGTAAGAGACTGCTTCAAAAGCACTCTTTTTATAGTTTCCATCTATTGATTCTGCGAATACTAAAACTGACATATTTTTATATACTTTTTAATTCTTAAATTATTTTTTTTCTTTAATCTTTATGATGGTCTATATTACTTTTGCTTCGTTGTGTAGTAAATTGATTAACTCATCTAAATTATTTGGGTCTACCAATTTGCAGGCTCCTTTAGCTGCTGGTTTTTCAAAAGTGCTTGCTACAGTTTTTGATGCAGAAGAAACTGCTTCAACAATAGTTAATGGTTTTTTACGTGCCATCATAATACCACGCATGTTTGGGATGCGTAAATCTTTTTCTTCTACCAAACCTTTTTGTCCGCCAATTACTAAAGGTAGATTTGCAGTTATGGTTTCATTTCCGCCATCTATTTCACGATCAACAGTTGCGTTATTAGCTTCAACTTCAATACCTGTACATGCGTTTACAAAATTATAATTCAAAATACCAGCAACCATACCTGGTACCATACCGCCATTGTAGTCTACAGATTCTTTTCCTGCTAAAATTAAATCATAAGCGCCATTTTTAGCAACTTCTGCAATTTGTTTTGCAACAAAAAAGCCATCGGTAGCTTCTGCATTTACGCGTATGGCATCATCAGCACCAATAGCCAATGCTTTTCTTAAAGTAGGTTCTGTAGTGTTGTTTCCAACATTAATAACAGTGACGCTTGCGCCTTGCTTTTCTTTAAACCACATGGCACGTGTTAGTGCGTATTCATCAAACGGATTAATGACAAATTGTACACCATTGGTGTCAAATTTTGTGTCACCATCTATAAAGTTAATTTTAGAAGTTGTATCTGGTACATGACTTATACAAACAAGTATTTTCATATTGAAATTTTTAAAGTTTTTTGATGCTACGAAGATACCTATTTTTTTTCAAAAATACTATGCGTGCATAATAAATTTTGTAATTTTTTTTCTGCTCATAATTTTTTAAATGTGTACTTTTGAAGTCTTAATTAGTAAGTGTATGAAAACAATACAATTTAGACAGGCAATTGCCGAGGCCATGAGCGAAGAAATGCGTAGAGATGAAAGCATTTTTTTAATTGGAGAAGAGGTAGCAGAATATAATGGCGCTTATAAAGCTTCTAAAGGCATGTTAGCTGAATTTGGAGAAAAGCGCGTTATAGATTCGCCTATTGCAGAGCTAGGTTTTGCAGGGATAGCAATTGGATCTGCTATGAATGGCAATAGACCAATTGTAGAATATATGACCTTTAATTTTTCATTAGTAGGTATTGATCAAATTATTAATAATGCAGCAAAGATTAGACAAATGTCTGGTGGGCAATTAAATTGCCCAATTGTTTTTAGAGGCCCTACAGCTTCTGCGGGACAATTAGGAGCTACACACTCACAAGCATTCGAAAATTGGTTTGCAAATACACCGGGGCTTAAAGTAATTGTACCTTCAAACCCATATGACGCTAAAGGTTTGTTAAAGGCAGCAATACGTGATGATGATCCTGTAATTTTTATGGAAAGTGAGCAAATGTATGGCGATAAGATGGAAATTCCTGAAGGAGAATATATTTTGCCAATAGGAGTTGCCGATATTAAAAGAAAAGGTACCGATGTGACCATTGTTTCCTTCGGAAAAATTATTAAAGAAGCGTATAAAGCAGCCGAAATTTTAGAAAAAGAAAATATCTCTGTAGAAATTATTGATTTAAGAACCGTAAGGCCAATGGATCATGATGCTATTTTTACTTCTGTAAAGAAAACAAACAGATTGGTTATTTTAGAAGAAGCTTGGCCATTTGCAAGTGTAGCTTCAGAAATTACTTATCAAGTGCAAGAAAATATCTTTGATTATTTAGATGCACCTATTAAAAGAATTACAACTGCAGACACACCAGCACCTTATTCACCAACCTTGTTAGAAGAATGGTTGCCGAATGCAAATGATGTTGTAAAAGCAGTAAAAGATGTACTGTATATTAAATAAAGATAATAATTTGTAAATTTCCTTCCAGAAGTCATTTTCGGAAGGATTTTTGCTATATCAAAGAAAATTTTTATGATGAATAAATACATGGTAACTCTCATAACACTATTTTATAGTGTTTTTGTTTTTTCGCAAGTAAAAGTAAGCGGAGTAGTGGTAGACCAAGATAACGAAACGATTCCGTTTGCCAATGTCATTTTTGCTGGATCTGTTATCGGAACAGTGTCTGATGAAGACGGAAAATTTTATCTAGAATCTGACACTAACTATAAAGCAATAGAAATCTCTTTTGTCGGCTACAAAACCAAAACTCTTGAAGTAAAACCAAGAGATTTTGACTTAAAAATTATCTTAGAAGAAGAGGTAGATGCTATTAAAGATGTTATTATTTTTTCTGGTAAACTAAAGAAAAAAGGAAATCCGGCCATTGCATTACTCAAAAAGATTTGGGCAAAAAAACGTCAAAATGGCGTGTATTTATTTGACCAATACCAATACGAAAAATACGAAAAACTAGAGTTTGACCTTAATAATATAGACAGCACCTTTAAAAAAGGAAAGCTTTTTAAAGGCATGGAGTTTGTCTTTGATAACGTAGATACATCGCGCATTACGGGCAAGTCCTTTTTGCCAATTTTTATTAATGAATCTATGTATAATGTCTACGGAAATAATAAAGGCGTAAAAAAAATACGAGAAGACTTGATTGCTAACACCAACTCTGGATTTGGATCTAATCAAAACGTAATATCTTTTGTAAAAGACCTCTATGTAGATTATGATATTTATGCCAATTATATCAAAATTTTTGATAAAAGTTTTGTAAGTCCACTTTCTAAAACAGGCGTTTCTACCTACAATTATGCCCTAGCAGACAGTGCATTTATAGATAACAAATGGTGTTACAATATTATCTATTATCCAAGAAGAAAGAGTGAACTGACTTTTAAAGGAGATTTTTGGGTAAATGATACAACTTACGCCATAAAAAACATCAATATGCAATCTAACAAAAGCGCCAATATAAATTGGGTAAAAGACTTGTATATAGAACAATCTTATGATGTGTTGAATGATTCCGTTTTTCTGCTAAAAAGAGATTATATCATGTCAGATTTTAGTTTCAGAAAAAAAGATAAAGCAAAAGGTGTTTATGGTAAACGTACCACTATTTACAATAATTACGTATTTGATAAGCCAAAAGAAAACAGTTTTTATAAAGTTGAAAGCGATGTTTATGATGCTGCTATTTATAATAAAACCAAAGATTACTGGACAGAAAACCGTTTGGAAAAATTAAACAAAAATGAGATAGGTATCTATAAAATGTTAGACACCTTAACAACAGTGCCTAAGTTTAAAAGAATGTATAATCTAGTATCTATTTTAGGTTCTGGTTATATAGAAATGGGGCATCTAGATTTTGGACCTATATTTTCTACCATTGGCACAAATGATGTAGAAGGCATTCGATTACGTGCAGGAGGAAGAACCTATTTTGGACCAAATGATCTGTGGCGTTTACAAGGCTATACCGCTTATGGGTTTAAAGATCAACAAGTAAAATACGGCATTGCAGCAAAATGGATGTTTGATAAAAAAAACAGAATTATTATTTCTGGTGGTAATAGACGTGACATAGAACAAATAGGCGTAAGTCTTACAACAACCAATGATATTTTAGGTAGAAGCTTTGCGTCTTCATCTTTCTTTTCTAGCGGTGATACAGGTAAATTAACATCTATCAATTTGTCTAACTTTGCATTGTCTGCAGAGCCCAAAAAGAATTTGGTGTATAAAGCAGGCGTATCTTACAGAACTTTAAAGTCAGCATCACCAACGTTTAACCTAGATTATTTTGACGGAAGTACCTTAAAATCTACCATAGAACAAGCGCAATTAGACCTTTCCATTACGTATACACCAAAACGAAAAACACTAGGTAATGGCGTAGAACGAAAAAACGTTAACGATAATTACGCAACACTTTTTTTAAATTATTCAAAAGGGTTTAAAGGGGTTTCTAACAACGACTTTAACTTTCAGAAAGTACAATTTTATTACCGTCAGCCTTTTCAAATTGGTGGCTTCGGAAGGCTTTTTTCTACCATAGAAGTTGGTAAAACATTTGGAGACGTACCCTTAGGAATGTTAAACGTAATTCCAGGAAATCAATCTTATTTTACCATAGACAATACTTATGCATTGTTAGATTATTATGAATTTGTTACCGATCAATACGCTTCTTTACATTTCGAACACCATTTTAACGGACGCTTATTTTCTAGAATACCATTACTTCGGAAACTAAATCTAAGAGAAATAGTTGGCTTTAAAGCACTTTACGGAAGCATTTCCAATCAAAATATTGCGATGAATGCACCTGCTTTTTCAGCATTGCCTTTTACATCTTTGGCACCCAATGTAATTGCGCCAAAAGATAAAGCATATACAGAATTTAGCTTAGGAGTTGGTAATATTTTTAAGGTCTTACGAATAGATTTTTCTTGGAGAGGAAGTTACAGAGGCGTTCCTAATGCCAATAACTTTACAGTAAAAGGAGCCTTTGGTTTCCATTTTTAAAACAAAAACGATGAATACTAATAAAACAACCATAGACGTACTTATAGAAATTCCAAAGGGAAGCAGAAACAAATATGAGTACGATTTTAATTTAAAAAAAATACGCTTTGATAGAATGCTATTTTCATCAATGATGTATCCCGCAGATTACGGTTTTATACCAGAAACATTAGCGTTAGATGGTGACCCTTTAGATGTTTTAGTTTTAGGTGCACAACCAACGTTTCCAATGTGTGTCATGGAGGTAAAACCTATTGGAGTCTTTCATATGGCCGATGAAAAAGGTCCAGATGAAAAAGTAATTTGTGTGCCAGTTTCAGATCCTATTTGGAATGAGTTAAATGATTTGTCTGATGTAAACCCACATTTGGTAAAAGAAATCGAACATTTTTTTCAAGTTTATAAAGATTTAGAAAAGAAAAAAGTAGATGTTGGTGGTTGGGGAGATGTAGAAGAGGCTTATGAAATACTACATAAATGTATAGCGCGTTATAAAAACAGCAAGCATTTTACAAATGGAGATTTTAAAATATAAATTTTCTTATAGTAGTGTCCGTCTAAAGACGTAAGACTGTTTCACTATTAGACGAAAGATAAAAGACTTGATTGTAACTATACAATAAACAGTTATTTGAAAATTA
>CAMZLD010000070.1 GCA_947311635.1 uncultured Flavobacteriaceae bacterium
CCTGGGTTTTCTAATACTCCGTAATTTACAGCATCAAACTTAATAATTGGAATACCATATTTTTCTCCATCAAAAGCTTTATCAGCAATTGCTTTTTGCAATTTTGTAAAAGAGTGAATAGTCATTGCTGCTGCTAATTTACCATTACCAATAATGTATTCTCCTGTTGGATCTACATCACAACCGTGTGGTGATTTTGCTGTTGGTAAGAAATAAATAGCACCTGGCACATCTTTTGGCTCTACCACCAATACTTCTTTTTCCATGGTAGATGTAGCCGAATGCTTATCATCATTCCATAAGTTATGCGCATATTTTGCTGGTACTTTTTTACCGCCACCATTTTTTACATATTCTTCAATTTTTTTCCAATTGATTGCTGCAATAAAATCTTTGTCGTTTTGTGATGCATTTACTTCTAACAATGAGTTTGCTTCTTCTGTATTATACGTAGAGAAGAAAAACCACCCGTGAGATTTTCCACGACCTGGATGTGACAAATCATAGTTAAAACCTGGCATTTTTATTTGAAAGGCAATATTCATATGACCTGTTTCTTGGTCAATTTTTAAGAAAGATAAAGCACCACTAAAGTTTCCTTTCATGTCTTTAATAGACATATCTCTCTGTGGAAATGGTACTGCAAAACGAGTTCCTGCCACTACATATTCTGAGTTTTCTGTAACAAATGATGAAGAGTGATTTCCTGCTGAATTAGGAATTTCGATAATCTCTTCGGTTTCAAATGTTTTTAAACTAATACGTGCAATACGTGGTGTATTATTCTCGTTGATAAACACCCAACGTCCATCTACAGAACCATTGGTTTGTGAAATATCTGGATGATGTGAATCTCCCCAAGGCACAAAACCATGTGATGTATTTAACATTGGTTTTGTTTCTTCACTATAGCCATATCCTTTTTCTGGATCTTGAGAAAAAACGGGAACGACTCTAAATAAACGTCCAGATGGCAAACCATACACAGCTAATTGTCCGCTAAATCCACCAGAAATGAATGCATAATGAGAATCATGTTCTCCTGGTGCAACATATACTTTTTCTGCAGCATTCCCTGCAATGGCACCTCTATTACTTTTAACACCTTTTTTTTCTGACGGCGCACAGCTTATCATTAAAAGCGTAGCTACAACGGTAGTAAAAAGAGACTTTATTATTGTTTTTGTTTTCATATTTAATAAAATTTGAGAGTTGTTTTATTATTTTTTGGTTCTAAAGTATTCTAATATGGCTCTAGCTTCTGTTACTTTTAAGCTTTGGTTTGCCATTGGGGCATTGTATTCTGCCAATAATGCTTTTGCTACAGGATCTTTAGCTACCATTTCTTCTGGATTTAACATCATATTCATAATCCATTCTGGAGACCGTCTTTCTGTAACACCATTTAAACCAGGTCCAACAAAGCGTTTTTTAAATTTATGGCAAGCAGTACATTTTGCTTTAAATAACGTTTTACCTTGTGCTACCATTTTTTGATCAATATCTCCAAGTTTGATGCTTTTGATTTTTCCTACACCTTTATTGTCTAGTGTTGGGGTGTTTAAATCGGTTTTTTTTGGAGCTTCTACCTTTTTTGGAGCTTCTTTTTTTATTTCAGTTTTTACAGGTGTATTCGATTCTGTAGTTGTTTTTTTATCTTTACCGCAGCTAGAAAATACAAATGCTACTAATGTTAATACTGTGATTAATTTAAATTTCATGTTGTTTTAAGTTTATGTTAATAATTATTTTTAGATTGTTTTGTTATTTTTTATCAGATGGAACCAATACTTGGTCTATGACATGAATCCAACCGTTAGATACTTTTACAGATTTAAGTATCGGTGCGCCATCAACATAAATTTTTCCATCTTTATATTCGACTGTTAAATATTTACCAGAAGCCATGTATAGTTTACGTCCCTTTTTGGCTTCTTTTTTTAATTGTTTAATTGGATAATTAGAAGGAGCAACATGATTGGTTAAGATAAACGCAAGCTTTGTTTTGTTTTCTGGTTTTAATAAAGTTTCTACAGTGCCAGCAGGTAATTTATCAAATGCTCCATTTACGGGTGCAAAAACGGTTAAAGGGCCTGCATTTACTAGTGCGTCTTCTACACCAGCTGCTTGTACTGCTGTTACTAAAGTTTTAAAATCTGGTAATGACATTGCAACTTGTAATATATTTGCATCTTCACCTTTACCTGCTTTTACAGCAGCTTGCCCTTTGTGATCTTTTTGGACTGTTGAAGTTTCAGTTTTTTGTGTTGTGTGTTCTTTACTAGTTGTTTCTTTTTTACAAGATGTAAAAACAACAAGTGTGAATGCTAATAAATAATGGTATAATTTCATTTTGGTAAATTGTTTTGTTGTTAATGAATGGCAAAGATAAAGTTGTTGTTATTTAAATTATATGATATTTATCATAAAAAGGATATTTTTATCTTTTAAGACCGTTGCAAGGGGGAATCACAATAAATTAGATTAAACAAACAGTTATACATTTGATTAACAGCATGTAAAGTTGTATTTTTAATTCATGAAACTACACAAACAACCAACTTTAGCCGATAGTATTTGCGATTTACGC
>CAMZLD010000071.1 GCA_947311635.1 uncultured Flavobacteriaceae bacterium
ACAGTTATTCGAAAATTATTGTTATTGATAGATAACATAAAAAAAGCAAGGTGTCTATTTAAAAAAGCTCTTAGAACCTCTATTAAACATAGATTTTTAGCGTTTTTATAAATTTTAATCGGACAACAATAATAAGTTATAAAAAACAGTATGTTTTATTTTGTCTGTTTTTTTAGAAAGAGTACATTTGTTAATACGCAAATTTAAAGCATTATTTAAATGAAAAAAATAACTAAACAAACCTATTTAGATTGGTATAAAAATATGCAATTTTGGCGCAGATTTGAGAACAAACTTGCAGCCTTATATATTCAACAAAAAGTAAGAGGTTTCTTACATCTTTACAATGGTCAAGAAGCCGTTTTATCAGGTGCTTTACACACTATGAATAAGGATGATAAAATGATTACAGCTTATAGAAACCATGTACAGCCAATTGGTATGGGTGTAGATCCAAAATTTGTCATGGCAGAACTACTAGGAAAAGTAACAGGAACTTCAAAAGGAATGGGAGGATCCATGCACATATTTTCTCCAGAACATAATTTTTATGGAGGTCATGGTATTGTTGGCGGACAAATACCTCTTGGTGCTGGTCTTGCCTTTGCTGATAAATATTTTGACCGCAAAGGTGTTACATTATGTTACTTTGGTGATGGTGCTGCACGTCAAGGTTCTTTACACGAAACCTTCAACATGGCAATGAATTGGAAACTACCCGTTGTTTTTATTTGTGAAAACAATGGTTACGCCATGGGTACTTCTGTAGAAAGAACAGCAAATCATACAGATATTTGGAAACTTGGTTTGGGTTACGAAATGCCTTGTGGACCTGTAGATGGCATGAATCCAGTAAAAGTAGCAGAAGCCATGCATGAAGCTATGGAGCGTGCAAGAGCAGGTAATGGTCCTACATTTTTAGAAATGAAAACGTACCGTTACCGAGGACATTCTATGAGTGATGCACAACATTACAGAACCAAAGATGAAGTTGCCGAATACAAAAAAATTGATCCGATTACGCAGGTGAAAAATCATATTTTAGAAAATAAATTTGCATCTAAAGCCGAGCTAGAAACCATAGATGCAAAAATAAAAGAACATGTTGCTGAATGTGTAAAATTTGCAGAAGATTCTGCTTTTCCAGAGAAACAACAACTATACGATATGGTTTACGAACAAGAAGATTACCCATTTTTAAAACATAGATAATGGCAGAAATAATTACAATGCCGCGATTAAGCGACACCATGGAAGAAGGTACTGTTGCAACATGGTTAAAAAAAGTGGGCGATACCATTGCCGAAGGTGATATTCTTGCTGAAATTGAAACAGACAAAGCCACCATGGAATTTGAATCTTTTAACGAAGGTACCTTACTGCATATTGGTGTTCAAGAAGGTGAAACCGCAAAAGTTGATAGTTTACTTGCCATTATTGGTAAAAAAGGAGAAGATATTTCAAAATTAATTACAGCTTCCAAAACTACAAGTACTTTAGAACCTAAAAAAGAAACTGCTTCAAAAGAAGAAGAATCAACAATAAACAAACCAACTTCAGACATACCAGAAGGCGTACATATTATTACCATGCCTCGCTTGAGTGATACGATGACTGAAGGTACGGTAGCGACTTGGCTTAAAAAAGTAGGTGATACTGTTTCCGAAGGAGACATTCTTGCAGAAATTGAAACCGATAAAGCCACTATGGAATTTGAATCTTTTAATGAAGGCACCTTATTATTTGTAGGCTTAAAAGAAGGAGAAACAGCTCTTGTAGATAGTGTATTGGCTATTATTGGACCGAAAGGAACAGATGTTGCTGACTTGGCTAAAAATTATTCAAGTGCAAAAGCAGTAGCTAGCGAAACTCAAAAAAAAGAAACACCAAAAGTTCCAGAAAAAACAACTGTTTCAAATACTGAAGTAAAACCAGTTGTAAATCATTCTAACGGAAGAATATTTGTTTCTCCGTTAGCAAAAAAAATAGCACAAGAAAAAGGCATTCAATTAGCACACGTACAAGGAAGTGGAGAAAACGGCAGAATTGTAAAGCGAGATGTTGAAAATTTTGTTCCTAGTGCACAAAAACAAGTAAGTAACGAAACAACTGCTTTTGTTCCTAAATTTATTCCGTCAGGAGAAGAAAACTTTGATGAAATAAAGCATTCACAAATGCGAAAAATCATTGCAAAACGTTTGGGAGAATCAAAATTTGCAGCACCACATTACTATTTGGGTGTAGAGTTTGATATGGAAAATGCTATTGCTTTCAGAAAGCAATTCAATAGTATTCCAGACACAAAAATATCATATAATGATATGATTGTAAAAGCATGTGCTTTGGCGCTAAAAAAACATCCGCAAGTAAACTCTCAATGGTTTGATGACAAAATGCGTTTAAACAACCATGTACATATTGGTGTTGCTGTTGCCGTAGAAGACGGCTTGGTGGTGCCAGTAGTTCGTTTTGCAAATGAGCAAAGCTTACCACAAATTGGAGCACAAGTTAAAGATTATGCAGGGCGTGCTCGTAAGAAAAAATTGACTCCTCAAGAAATGGAAGGCAGTACTTTTACAATTTCCAATTTAGGTATGTTTGGTATTCAAGAATTTACGTCTATTATCAATCAGCCAAACTCAGCTATTTTATCTGTAGGAGCTATTGAAGCAAAACCTGTGGTAAAGGACGGAATTGTTGTTGCTGGTAACACCATGAAATTAACCTTGGCATGTGACCATAGAACTGTAGATGGTGCAACAGGGGCACAATTCTTATTAACTTTAAGAGAATATATAGAAAACCCTGTTACAATGCTTGTTTAATGTTTAAGATATCATTAATTATTGTTTAACCATAAAAATAAAACTCTTTGACTACTTAAATTTTCAGTCTATCAAACTAAAGTAATGCTAAAACTTATAATCTTGTTTTAAAATTTAATAATTTTACAAAACAACCAAAAAAAATTATGAAGAAGTTTTTTTTAATATTATTATTGGGTACGTTATCTTTCGTTTCGATACAAGCACAAGTCAAATTATATTACAAAGGCAATATTACTGGAAGTGTAAACATTGAAAATGTAAGCAAAATATATGTTACCAACTTTACAGGTGTAACTATAGAGTTTGTTTACAAAGCAAAAGTTTTAGATGAGAATAACAAGGTGGTTATTGAAATGATTTCAGATGTTATTTCCTGTAAAAACGGAATAACCAACTATACCAAAAAAGAACTAAAAGGGTTAAGAATAATTAAATCTGATATAGATATTTCAACATATACAGGTCGTTTATTTTTTCATTCTAAAATAGTACACCCACAACAACACCAATCAATTATCGCTACTGCTAAAAAAGAACTTTTTTTAGCCAAAGGAGTTTCTGTAACTATAGAAAAAAAAGCTCTAAGCGATCCAAAATTGATTAATGTAACTCTTCGGATAAATGATAATGAAAAATTTGAATTAAAAGATATTTATAACCGAATCGGATTTCAAAATGCTAATGCAGCTAACTTTTGTACGGATATTGATTTTGAGATTAAACAAAACAATAAGATTATTTACAAATCCGTATTAAAATCACTATGTATTCCTCCTGGAAAAAGTAAACTAACACAAAAACAGCGTGCTGATCTTAAAGTAATTATAGATAATTATAAAGACAGAAATGGTAGCGATGCAATTTATGTAATTTATGGCAATGAGGATATAGGCAAAAGCAGCTCTCGTATCTCAAATTATAATCATACCGTTCTTGACACAGATTATAAAACGTATACAAACCGAAGTATTGATTTGAGTTTTGATTTTGTAAATTATACTACACCTATTTATTTGAATCAAGTTTCAAATTTAGTAGTAATTTTCGATAAGCAAAATAAGGTAGAAAGCATCGAAACTCTTAGAACATCAAGTACTAAAATGCATCCTATTGGTGTAGATAGCCCGATAGGCGTTCAATTATATAGAGAAAATTTTAATGGTAGTGTTAAAATATCCGTCTTAGCAAAAAACAGTTTTAACAAACAGCAGTTATCTGCTTATATTGCTTATATAAATCAGGTAGATTCATCCCAGTTATCCGTAATTAATTCGTTTGACTTTAAAATTATAGCACCAAAACAATTAAGCAATAATAAACCTTTAACACCAGGAAAGAGAAAACAAAAAACCTTTTCTTTTTGCATCAGTAGTTATGAACGATATATTTTATTTAGTATATATCATACAGACACTAAGAACATATCCGATATCAAAACAGTAGATATGAAAAAAGTTTTAAATTCGATCGTTTATAATAACGTAAAACTGAATTTTAATTTTGATTCTGAAGGTAACTTAAAAAATATTCAAACAAAAAAGATAGGAAAATTAAAAAATAAGACCGAACTAAACAATCTATACAACCGATTTTTAAAGTATTACGAACACTTAAAAACAACTGAAAGACCTAGCTATTTTGATTCAAATAACAAACTCATAACAAGTGTTATTGATCCTCACATTAAATTAAACAAAAAAGAAAATAAAATTAAGACACCAAGAATAGCTGTAATCACAGCATCTTTAGATACTATACGAAAATATCAAACCTATAAATGGGATAGTATAGGTATCCAGTTTTCTCATAGAGCAAAAAAAGAGTTTTGGTCATCCGTAAATAAAAAAGTGATGGGGTATTATTATAAAGATTTTAATAAAACCGAAAATATGGTCGCAAGTATGGTGTTTGATCCCGATAAAGAGTTTCTTGAAAAATACCCAAATTTAATAAAATTTGAATCTGTAACCCTTCAAATGAGACCTGAATTTAATTTGAATATTGAAGTGTCAAGAATGAAAAAAAATGATTATTCTGATCTCGCACTTAAAGCTGTTGTAGCTTATGAAAATACTCATTCGTATTCAAAATATATTGCCAAAACAAAACATCCAAAAGCTATTAAATTAAAATCAAATGGTTATGAGATTTTTATCTCAGAGAAATTACTGAATATTGGTCGATTTATAACACGTACTAATTTTTTCTTTATAAAAAGTAAAAATTATTTATACCAATTTAAAATTTCAGGAGGCTTTAAGTCAGATATTCTGCATTTTTTGAATAGCATTGAAATTAATGGAGACAGACTAAAGGCTACTTATTATGGTAATGAAATATTGAAAAATGCTGAAATATTAATACGGTAATTTTATAAAAAAAAGGCGTTGATGGTTTACTGTACTTAAAACAACTTCAATATTTCGAAACAAAGAATTGTGAAAATTTTAAAAAACACCAATTAGATCAGAATGAAAACAAATTTGCAAGTACCATAAAAGGTATTCGCACCAACAAATAATAAGTTTTTGGCGTTTTTATGATGTGAAAATTAGAAAGATTTTATTGACAATCCCTAAAAAACAAGATTATGTTATAGAAACGGAAGCTTTGAACAAACCCAAGTGTTGAAATAAAAAAAAATGAAGCAAACTTACGAGAACAGTTAACCCAGGTTATTTATGATTACTTTAACTAACAACCGGTAAAAAGGTTATTATTTCAAATACATTCTCGCTATAAAGCATTAAAAAAACCGCATCAAAATGATGCGGTTTTTTTAGAAATATGTGTTTACGCCTATTTTTTAAATTTTGCGTATTTAGATTTAAACTTGTCTATACGACCAGCAGTATCTACTAATTTTGTTTTTCCTGTATAGAATGGATGAGACGTTCTAGAAATCTCTAATTTAATTAATGGATATTCTGTACCATCAACATCTAAAGTTTCTTTTGTATTCGCTGTTGAACGAGTTAAAAAAACATCGCCATTAGACATGTCTTTAAATGCAATCATTCTATAATTCTCTGGGTGTATACCTTTTTTCATCTTGTAACTCGTTTAAAAGTGTATTTTTATTTTTCAGACTGCAAATTTAACTATATTTTTGAAAATTCAAACTATTAATTTATTTTATTTGTAAAAATAATTCATTTTCTAATCATTTAACTATGTCATTTAAAAATTCTTTCTTTTTTTTAAGCCTAATTATCTTATTAACTGCTTGTAAAAAAGACTACGATTTTGTCTTAAAAACTCCAAAAAAAATAGCGGCAGACAAAACACTTACAATTTCTTTTAAAGAAAAAAATAATTTACCCATAGACTCGGTACACTTTATTATTGACGGAAAAAAGATTCCTTCAAAATCAGCTACTGAAGCTTCCTTAAAAATTGACAATTATAGTTTAGGAAAACACAGCGTTGGCGCTTTGGTTTTTTATCCAGAAAAAACCAAAAAAGTAACTCACAGCGTTGCGTTTATGGCCACAAAAGCACCCAATGTTTATACATATAAAATTATTAACACCTATCCTCATGATATAAAAGCATTTACACAAGGTTTAGAATATCACAATGGCTTTTTATATGAAACAACAGGGCAATACGGTACTTCTTCGCTTCGGAAAGTTGCATTAAAAACCGGTAAAGTACTTCAGAAAATAGATTTAGACAAGCAGTATTTTGGAGAAGGCATGACGGTATTAAACAATAAAATACATACCTTGACCTGGAAAAAAGGAGTTGGTTTTGTATTTGACTTTGACACTTTTAAAAAAGAAAAAGAATTTAAATACAGAAAATCATTAGAAGGTTGGGGTTTTACAAATAACGGGGAAAAACTAATCAAATCAGACGGTACCGAGCGCCTTTGGTTTTTAGATCCAAACACTCATAAAGAAGTATCTTTTATAGAAGCCTACACCAATAAACAAAAAGTAATCAACCTAAACGAATTAGAATATGTAAATGGTAAAATTTACGCCAATATTTGGCAAAAAAACTCCATTTTGATAATCAATCCTAAAAACGGACAAATAGAAGGTGTTGCAAATATGGCTGGCTTACAAAAAAAGGTAACACAACATCCAAAATTAGATGTTTTAAACGGTATTGCCTACGACAAAAAAAATGACCGTCTTTTTGTTACAGGAAAAAATTGGGATAAATTATTTGAAATAGAACTATTTAAGAAGTAAATTACACAATAAAAACAGCTAATTAAAAGTTATACTTTTACAAAAAGAACACTTTATGAAAAACATCTTTTCGGTTATTATTTTACTAGCACTTGTTATTTTATCATCTTGCAGAAAAGATTTTTCCGCCTCACCAAGTAATGGTACACTCAAGTTTTCAAAAGACACCGTATATTTAGACACCATCTTTACAAATATTGGTTCTAGCACTTACAATTTAAAAGTGTACAATACTTCAAACCAAACTATTTCAATACCTTCTATAAACTTAGCTAAAGGAACTACTTCAAACTATAGATTAAATGTAGATGGACTGCCAGGAAAAAGATTTACTAATATTGAAATCTTAGCCAAAGACAGTCTTTACATCTTTGTAGAAACAACTGTAGACATTACAAGTGCAGGTAGTACTAATTTAATTTATACAGATCAAATTGTTTTTGATAGTGGCAGCAATGAACAAAAAGTAGAACTCGTTACACTTGTAGAAGACGCTGTCTTTATTTACCCCGGAAGAAATGCTTTTACAAAAAAGATAGATACATTAACTTTAGACGGACAGGCAACAAGTATTCAAGGGCGCTTTTTAACAACTTCCGAATTGCATTTCACCAACCAAAAACCTTATGTTATTTACGGTTTTGCAGCTGTACCAGCCAATAAGACACTAACGATAGATGCAGGAGCACGACTGCATTTTCATGCAGGCTCTGGATTGTTAGTAGACCGAAATGCTACACTAGACGTACAAGGCACGCTAAACAATGAAGTTATTTTTGAAAGCGACCGCCTAGAACCTGCTTTTAGTGATACACCTGGGCAATGGGTAGCCATTTGGTTACGTGCAGAAAGCAAAAACAATACTATTAATTATGCCATTATAAAAAATAATGCTGTTGGTGTTTTAGTAGATTCTGTAAACGTAGCTGGCAGCACAACATTAACCCTTAAAAATACGCAGATTTACAATAGCGCTAACTTTGGAATCTTAGGTAGACAAACAAACATTGTAGGAGAAAATGTAGTCATAGACAACGCAGGGCTTTCTGCATTGGCTTGTACTATAGGAGGAAGCTATAATTTTAAACATTCAACATTTGCAAATTATTGGACAGGTAGTATTCGGCAATTTCCGAGTGTTTTAATTAATAATTTTTACAGTTATGATGACAACGGAAATACCATTACAGTACCTGTAGATTTAACACAAGCACATTTTACCAACTGTATCATCTACGGAAATAATAGTGTCGAACTACTTTTAGACAAAGCAGACGGCGCTTTATTTAATTACAATTTTAAAAACAACTTAATTCGTTTTAACGATCCTAGCGGAAACTATGCGGGTGTTACAGCGTTAGATTTTTCTGACACATCACATTATCAAAACAATATTTTAAACAGTGATCCTCATTTTAAAGATCCATACGCAAACAAAGTTTTTGTAGGTGAAAATTCTGCAGGTATTAACCAAGCAGATCCAACTGCTGCAAACATGGTTCCTTTAGATATTAGAGGCGACTCAAGATTAGCAAACCCAGATATAGGCGCATACCAACACATTACTTTTTAAATGAAAAATATTATTATAACAGGTGCAAGCAGAGGCATTGGTTTTGAATTGACAAAGCTGTTTGCAGCAAAGTATAAGGTTTTTGCCATTTCTAGAAACAGCAAACCTATAAACGCCCTTGAACATAAAAACATCACGACCATTTCGGCAGATTTATCTAAAGAAGATAGCTATCAAAAAATAATAAAAATTGTATCTAAACATTGCTCTCATATTGATATTTTAATTCATAATGCAGGTACCTTAATAAACAAGCCACTTTCAAAAACAACATTTCAAGATTTTAAGAAGGTTTATAACGTAAATGTTTTTGCAGTTGCAGAATTAACAAGAGTGCTACTTCCCTATTTACATAAAGGAAGCCACGTAGTAACCATAAGTAGTATTGGCGGTATACAAGGAAGTGTAAAATTCCCAGGTCTTGCCGCTTACAGCTCAAGTAAAGGTGCTGTTATTACTTTAAGCGAATTACTTGCCGAAGAATACAAAGAGCAAGGCATAGCCTTTAATGTTTTAGCACTTGGCGCTGTACAAACAGAAATGCTTGCAGAGGCATTTCCAGATTACAAAGCCCCCACCACTGCCAAAGAAATGGCAAGCTATATTTTCGATTTTGCATTGACAGGGAATCATCTTTTCAACGGAAAAATAATTCAAGTTTCTAATAGCACACCTTAAACCTGCATCTTAATTTTTAGAAATTAATATTAAAAAGTTTAGCAGAATAAAGTCTAAACAAAAGTAAAACGCTTGAAAGAAAACTACCAAACATACCTTCCAGAAAATGCCATTCCTTTAGTTCAAGAATTATTTGAACACTATGATTTTACATTAAAAATAGTCAATAACAGAAGTACAAAACATGGAGATTTTAGACGGTTACCAAATAAAAAATATCAAATAACCATCAATAACAGCTTGCATAAATACCAGTTTTTATTAACCCTTATTCACGAAATTGCACATTTGGTTACCCATCAAAAATACGGTTATGTAAAACCTCATGGTAAAGAATGGAAACAACAATTTCAGCATTTAATGTTACCCTTTCTACACCCAGAAATTTTTCCGAAAGAAATCTTACCTCATCTTGCCAATTATTTAAAAAACCCAAAAGCAAGTACTGGCAGTGATGTACAACTTTCTATTGCATTAAAACAATATGATGCTATGTTAGGAAAGTGTTTTATCTTTGAAATACCAGAAGGACGTATTTTTAAATTTAAAAATCGCACCTTTACTAAAGGCAACAAACAAAGAACTCGCTACCGTTGCACCGAAATCAAAAGTCAGAAAATTTACTTATTTTCGGCACATGCAGCAGTAGAAATAGTATAGAATATATGAAAAATAGATTTGCAATCATTATGGCAGGCGGTGTTGGATCTCGCTTTTGGCCAGTTAGCACACAAGCCTTTCCAAAACAATTTCATGATTTGTTGGGCAGTGGGCAAACATTGTTACAGCAAACATTTAATCGCTTACAAAAAAGTGTACCAGCAAACCAAATTTTAATTGCAACCAATCAAAAATATAAAGAATTCGTTTTACAACAACTACCAAAAATTACAGAAAAACAACTTGTTTTAGAACCAAACATGCGTAATACAGCGCCTTGTATTTTATATGCCGCACATAAAATTGCCAATCAAAATCCCAATGCATTAATGATCATCACACCAAGTGATCATATTATAGAAGACGAAACCAGTTTTACAAAAGCAATAGAAACATCTTTTTATGCCTGTGGTAAAGAAAACCTATTAATGACGTTAGGCATCAAACCAACAGCTCCAAATACTGGCTTTGGATATATTCAATTTCCTAAAAATAGCAGTGCTGAAATTAAAAAAGTACAGCAATTTAGAGAAAAACCCAACTTAGAAACTGCAAAACGTTTTATTTCTGAAGGAAATTACCTTTGGAATGCCGGCATTTTTATCTGGAGTGCAAAAAGCATACTCACAGCATTTGAAAAACACTTACCAAAAATGTCGCAATTATTTGCTGAAGGTAACCATTGTTGGAATACCGATTTTGAAGACGATTTTATTAAAAATCAATACCCAAAAGCAGAAAATATTTCTATTGACTTCGGAATATTAGAAAAAGCGAATAATGTTGCCGTATTACCAGTTTCATTCCATTGGAATGATTTAGGTACTTGGGGATCCTTATTTGAAAAACTTCCGAAGGACAAATACAACAATGCTACCGTTGGAGGAAGCGTACTTTTTAAAGATGCACACAACAATATGGTGCATACACAAAGTAAAAAACAAATCATCATAGAAGGGTTAAATGATTATATTGTAGTAGAAAAAGAGAATGTATTGCTCATTTACCCAAAAGATAAAGAACAAGAAATTAAAGCACTTACAAAAGAAGCCAGTACTTTTTTTGGTAAAGATATTTTATAAATTATGGAAGATAAATTTGGAAACAAAATAGAAGGCGAACAAGAAGAAGTAAAAGACTTTGCTGAAGTTAAAAAAACGACAAGTAGTTTTTTTAGAACCCTTTTAGACATTCGTAAAGATACCGATAAAAAAGGCACCATTGAAGATATTAAAGGCAACATTTCTATGCAAGGGCATACAGCTTGGATTTTAGTATTTTCTATACTAATAGCCTCTATTGGACTTAATGCAAATTCTACAGCTGTAGTTATTGGAGCCATGTTAATTTCGCCATTAATGGGCCCTATTTTAGGTATTGGCTTATCCATAGGCATCAATGATATTGACACCTTAAGACGCTCTTTAAAAAACTTATTGGTCATGGTCGTTTTAAGTTTATTAACATCCTTTTTATTTTTTAGTATTCCATTATTTCAAAATGAAACCTCAGAATTGTTTGCAAGAACAGCACCAGATGTACGTGATGTTTTTATAGCCATTGCAGGTGGGCTTGCATTGATTGTTGCCCTTAGTAGACGTAGCGAACAAACCAATACGGTTGCAGGTGTTGCTATTGCAACAGCATTAATGCCACCGCTTTGTACAGCTGGTTACGGTTTAGCAACAGGTAATTTTAGTTATTTTGGGGGCGCTATGTTTTTGTTTACCATAAACACTATTTTTATTGCTTTAGCAACCTTTGTAATTGTAAAGTTTTTACGTTTTCCGATGGTGAAATATATAAATTCTGTAAAACGCAAACGCATTGCACGTTTTGCCTCTTTTGTGGCTATTATTGTACTTGGATTTAGTATTTGGTCGTTTACAGAGCTTGTTTTTAAAAATCAATTTAAACAAAATGCACAAAAATTTATTGCAGATTTAAAAGATGATGGCATTAATTTTATTGACGAAAATGATGAAAATATTGATTTTAAAAATAAGGTATTAAAGTTATTTGTCTTCGGAAATAGGTACTCTAAAGAAACCATTAAACATTGGGAAAATAAATTACCTTCGTTTGGACTTGAAAACACAAAATTAATTGTTACACAAGGTAAAGACGACGCAGATTTACGAAAACAAATAGAAGATTTAACAGGTTTATATTCTCAAAATCAAAAACTAATCAACGCAAGAGACGAATCTATTCGATTAAAAGAAGAAAAAATAAAACTTTTAGAAAAAGAGCTTTCTCGATTTTATGATGCTAAAATTCCGTTTCAACAGATCTCTAAAGAAGCAAAAATTAATTATGATGGGTTACAAAGTTTAGGGTATTCTAATTTAATAAAAACAAATTTTAAATCGGTTGATACTATTTTAGTTTTTAAAGCGAAATGGTATGATTCTATTCCGAAAGATAAGCGTACAAATGACAAGCTTAAAAAATGGTTACAAACACGTTTAAAATTAGATACTATTCATTTTAACGTAAAATAAGATTATGATTACAAAAAAATCCACAACAAATGTTGTGGATTTTTTTTGTGACTTGGCTGGGGCTCGAACCCAGGACCACCTCCTTAAAAGGGAGGTGCTCTACCAACTGAGCTACCAAGTCGTGCTAG
>CAMZLD010000072.1 GCA_947311635.1 uncultured Flavobacteriaceae bacterium
TAATTACGGTGATTCTACAGTGTTTTTAAAAGAAAAAGCAGTTGCATACAGTGATTTATCTACCTTGTTTTCTTTAAAAAAAGACATTCTTAAAACAAAAAAATACCCTTCAATAGCCATTTCCTCTTTTAATTTTTTAAAAGAGGCAATGGCTATTGAAGCGTATTTTTTTGTTTTAAGAATGTCTTTTTTTAAAGAAAACAAGGTAGATAAATCACTGTATGCAACTGCTTTTTCTTTTAAAAACACTGTAGAATCACCGTAATTATAAATAGCGCGGTTAAAATACAAAAGAGATTTATCTAATAAACTTCTATTATCAAGAGTGTCATTAATGTATAATTGTAAAAAGGAACTTGCTAGTAGCTGTGAGTTTTTAGCAATAATTGATTTGTTTTTTAAAGACACAAATAAAGAATCAGATACCTTTAAATATTGAATGGCTCTTTTAAAATTTTTATTTTCTTTTAAAATAGCTCCAATTAATAAATTACATTTCCCATACAATTCGGGATCTTTTATTTGGTCTTTAATTTTTAAAGCCACTGTTAAAGCCGCTTTGTACTGTTTGTTTTTAAACAAATTTTTGGCCCTGTAATAGTCTTGTATTTGAGTGTCTTGACTGGTAATTGCACTATAAACAAGAGAAGCTGAATTTAATAATTCAGCTTCTTTTCTATCTAATATATTGGTGTTTTGGGCACAAACCCAAGTTGTTAAAAACAACCCTAGATAAATAATAATATTTTTTTTCAATAATTCTATTTTTATTAACTCCCTACAACTACTCTAGGTCTTAATCTTGTGTCTACTCCTCTAGCAGATGTAGAAGTGTGAACAAAATCTACTTTTAAACCTCCTTTGGCATTTAAGGTATAGTTTTTTGTATAACTAGCTGCTGCTGCTGTACCATTGTCTGTTAAATAGATTTCATTAATACCTTCTGCTTCATTATACCCGTAAGATACATTTACGCTATCTTTAACTTCAAAATTAAATTGGTACGTGCCATCATCATTACTAACAATAGTATACGAATTTAAGAAATTAATTCCATCTGCAGCTCTTCCTTTTACAGAAACATCGCCATCAATAATTGTCATTACAGGTCTAACTTTATTTTTACCTTCAAAAAACTCAATATTTAAAGTGTTATTTATTAAGGCTAAGTTATTGTTAATTTCTCTTTGATTGGTTGCTTGACCATCAAATAAATGTATTTCATTACTGTTGGTTTGTTGGTTTTGAAATAATTCTGTTGCCACACCGTCTGCTACTTTAGAAACTAAAGAGTAGCTGCCACGTGCATCTCTTGTTAGTGTATAAGATTCTAATAATGATTTAGCAACGGTTTCTTCTTGCTGAAGTAATGCATCTTCTGAAGAACAAGATGTTAAATTAAATGTCATTACTACTGCAGTTAAAATTAAAATAAATTTTTTCATGGTTTAAGATTTTTTGGGGTTATTATTTTTTTTGTTTTTAATTAGTTTTGCATATTGTATAATGCAACTTATATTTAATTAGCTAGTTTTTAAAAAAGGAGAGGGATTATAGTATTTAGTAATATCTATAAAGTAATTTGGGGAAATATTTTCTCTCCTTTTTTTCTTATATTTTCTATCTTATTTATAAACTATACTGTTAATTTATTTTTTAAAGCAAACCTAGTTAATCCAACTGAGCTTTTAAGGTTTAATTTTTTTAACAAATTTGCTCTGTGCGACTCTACCGTACTCGAAGCAATATTTAATCTTTCTGCAATTTCTTTGGTAGAATACTCTTCTGCAATCAACACCAAAACAGCTCTTTCTCTGTCAGAAATCATTTGTAATATTCCTGGTTCTTTTGACTGTGATTTATTTTTATTTATAACTGGTTCTACATCAAAAAAACTATTGACTACTTTATCTTTAATTGTTTTACTAAAATATTGTTTGCCTTGATCTACTATTTTAATTGCCTCTACTATTTGTTCTGCCGCAGCATTCTTTGCAACAAAACCTTTTGCACCTAGTCTAAGTACTTCTTTTACAATTTTAACATCATCATAACTAGACAGCACTACGGTGTTTGGCAAAATATGCTTTTCTTTTAAAGTTTTGAGTACTTCAAAACCATCTAACAAAGGCATGTTAATATCTAAAACCAAAACATCTGCTTGGTTCTTTTTAAACCAAGAAACAACATCTTCACCATTTAAAGAGTCACCAGCAACTTCAATACTATCTTCTACCTTTAAAACTGCTTTAATACCGTCAATTAATACTTGATGGTCATCAGCAATGTGTACTTTAATTTTTCTCATTGTTTATTATGCTACAAATATAAAAGCTTCTTTATTACCTTACAATGGTCATTTTCATTGAAATTTAAAACTAGAGCAAAGCACTAAGACTAGTGGTTTTCGCTAGAGGGTTTAAAGTTACAAATAAAAAGCCCAGTATTTACATACCAGGCTTTTACACTAAATATACTAAGTTATTAGACTTAACGTAATCTATCAACAGATTTTACAAGATCTTCATCCTTCTTGATTGCTTTATTTGCCATGACAAGCAAAAGAATAACAATAATAGGGATGCCAGATCCAATACCTTTCTCAGAAACCAGAGTTTCTCCAGATAAATTTAGTGATTGATATACAATTAAACCCAATAATATAAGGTTTATCAAAATATTTACTCTTCCTAATACAAATTGTAATTTTCTATTTTTAAACAAAAAAATAATTCCTAAAGAAAGTGCTGCAGAAACAAAAAATAAAATGGCAATACTTTTAATAGTCAAATCTGAAGATTTTAATGCATCTAACGCATAAAAAGGAGTGTTTTTTACACCTTCCCACAAATGCAGCAAAAAAATGATGCCTCCTGACATTATTGAAGCTAGTAATAAATAAATAGATTGTATTCTTTGAATCATCTTAACTGTACTCTATGGCACAAAAATAAGGTTTTCTTTTGAAATAAAGAACGCATTTAATGAAGTTTATTTTTATTTTATTTTGTCTATAAAAACTCTAAAAAATTATGTTTAATAGAGGTTCTAAGAGCTTTTTTAAATAGACACTTTGCTTTTATCTCGTTTATTTAATTTTATGTTATCTAACAATAAATTTCAAGTAATTGTTTGCCGTATAGTTACAATAAAGTCTTTTATCTTTCGTCTAATAGTGAAACGTTCTTGTGTCTTTAGTCTAGTAACATTAAATAATTATCAAATAATTTTTTCAAATCTATTTGTTAGAGACAAAAGGATTTGTATATTTGCACACGATTTTAGCAAGAACATTTTTTGCTGAATTAACAAACATTAATAAACACGATTATATAAAAATATAAGTAATGCCAAAAAGAACGTACCAACCATCGAAGAGAAAGAGAAGAAATAAACATGGATTTAGAGAGCGTATGGCTTCTGTTACAGGCAGGAAGGTATTAGCTAGAAGAAGAGCAAAAGGAAGAAAAAACCTTAGTGTGTCTTCGGCTCCAAGACCAAAAAAATAATGATTTTATTAAATTATATATTAAGGTGTTACTTTTATTAGTAACACCTTTTTTTATACCTTTATATTTCTATGCCAAAAGATACGACTATCAAATCTATTTTAATTATTGGTTCTGGACCAATAATTATTGGTCAAGCATGTGAGTTTGATTATTCTGGAAGCCAGGCTGCACGTTCTTTAAAAGAAGAAGGGATTGAAGTGATACTCATCAATTCTAATCCAGCAACAATCATGACAGACCCGCAAATGGCAGATCATGTGTATTTAAAACCTTTAACAACGAAATCTATTATTGAAATTTTAAATATTCATGATATCGATGCGGTCTTACCAACAATGGGTGGGCAAACAGCTTTAAATTTATGTATAGAAGCAGATGAAAAAGGTATTTGGAAAGATTTTAATGTTGATATTATTGGTGTCGATATTGCTGCCATAAATATTACAGAAGATAGAGAGCAGTTTAGAAAGTTAATGATTTCTATTGATGTACCTATGGCGCCAAGTACAACGGCAACATCATATCTTAAAGGAAAAGAAATTGCCCAAGAATATGGTTTTCCGTTAGTTATTAGACCTTCTTTTACACTTGGAGGTTTTGGAGCTTCTATAGTCTATGAAAAAGAAGATTTTGATGATTTACTACGCAGAGGTTTAGAAGCTTCTCCTATCCATGAAGTAATTATTGACAAAGCACTTCTTGGTTGGAAAGAATACGAACTTGAGTTATTGCGAGATAAGAATGACAATGTTGTCATTATTTGTACAATTGAAAATATGGACCCAATGGGCATTCATACAGGTGATTCTATCACCGTTGCTCCTGCAATGACATTGAGTGATAAAACGTATCAAAAAATGCGTGACTTAGCCATCCATATGATGCGAAGCATTGGTGATTTTTCTGGAGGTTGTAATGTTCAGTTTGCCGTCTCACCAGATGAAAAAGAAGAAATTATTGCTATAGAAATCAATCCACGTGTTTCGCGTTCTTCAGCTTTAGCATCAAAAGCAACAGGATATCCTATTGCAAAAATAGCTTCAAAGCTGGCCATTGGTTATCATTTAGATGAACTTCAAAATCAAATAACAAAGACAACTTCTGCTTTGTTTGAGCCTACATTAGATTATGTTATAGTTAAGATTCCGCGTTGGAATTTTGATAAATTTGAAGGTTCAGATAGAACGCTTGGTTTACAAATGAAATCTGTAGGCGAGGTCATGGGAATTGGTCGTTCATTTCAAGAAGCATTGCATAAAGCAACGCAATCATTAGAAATAAAGCGAAATGGTATTGGGGCAGATGGTAAAGGATACAAAGACTATGACACCATTATTAGCAAATTAAAAAACCCAAGCTGGGATCGTGTTTTTGTATTGTATGATGCCATTCAAATGGGAATTCCATTGTCTAGAATACATGAAATTACTAGAATTGATATGTGGTTTTTAAAGCAATATGAAGAGCTACATGTATTGGAAAAAGAAATTACGAAATATACCTTAGAAACACTTCCGAAGGATTTATTAATAGAAGCCAAACAAAAAGGCTATGGAGACCGTCAAATAGCACATATGCTAGGTTGTTGGGAGAGTGAAGTATATAAGAAAAGGCAAACATTAGGTGTACAACGCGTTTATAAACTTGTAGATACATGTGCCGCAGAATTTAAAGCTCAAACACCTTATTATTATTCTACTTTTGAAAACGAAATGCTTGTCAATGGTAAGAAAGTTACTGTTGATGAAAGTAAACGCTCTGCAAAGAAAAAAGTGATTGTTTTAGGCTCTGGACCAAATAGAATAGGGCAGGGCATTGAGTTTGATTATTGCTGTGTACATGGTGTATTGTCGGCTAAAGAGTGTGGCTACGAAACCATTATGATCAATTGCAATCCAGAAACCGTTTCTACCGATTTTGATACGGCAGATAAACTGTATTTTGAACCTGTTTTTTGGGAGCATATTTATGATATTATTCAGCTAGAGCAGCCAGAAGGGGTTATTGTGCAACTAGGCGGTCAAACAGCCCTTAAATTAGCAGAAAAACTTGAAAAATATGGTGTCAAAATCTTAGGAACCAGTTTTGATGCTTTAGATTTAGCAGAAGATAGAGGTCGGTTTTCTGCATTACTCAAAGAATTAAAAATTCCATACCCTAAATTTGGAACAGCAACTAATGCAGATGAGGCTTTAGCTATTGCAGAAGATTTAGATTTTCCAATTTTAGTGAGACCATCATATGTTTTAGGCGGGCAAGGCATGAAAATTGTCATTAATAAAGAAGAATTAGAAAAGCACGTAGTAGACTTGCTGCGTAAAATACCTAACAATACGTTGCTATTAGATAATTATTTAGATGGCGCCATAGAAGCAGAAGCAGATGCCATTTGTGATGGCGAAGATGTATATATTATTGGTATTATGGAACACATAGAACCTTGTGGTGTTCATTCAGGCGATTCTAATGCTACGTTGCCGCCTTTTAATTTAGGTGAATTTGTAATGACACAAATAAAAGACCATACAAAAAAAATAGCCAAAGCACTACAAACTGTTGGGCTTATAAATATTCAATTTGCCATAAAAGATGATATTGTTTATATTATTGAAGCAAACCCAAGAGCATCTAGAACGGTTCCTTTTATTTCAAAAGCATATCAAGAGTCGTATGTAAAATATGCAACCAAAGTGATGTTGGGCGAAAATAAAGTAAAAGATTTTACCTTCAAGCCACGTTTATCTGGTTATGCTATAAAACAACCTGTTTTTTCTTTTAATAAGTTTCCGAATGTCAATAAAAATCTTGGTCCAGAGATGAAATCAACTGGAGAAAGTATCTTATTTATTGAAAATTTAAAAGATGATCAGTTTTACGAATTATACGCGAGAAGAAAAATGTACTTGAGTAAGTAAATACTTTTAGTCTGTATTGTATTTTTTATTATATTTACAAACAACTACAATTCAATTTTATGAAAACAAAACTACTTTTAATTATTTTTTCCGTTGCAAGCTTAAATGTTTTTTCTCAAGTAACATATGACCTTGATTGGACTTTTGGCATCAGTGGTGGTGCAGGAGATTTAACCATTAATCAAGGTGATACGGTGCGTTGGACCTGGAGAGATTCATCATCACATACAGTAACTAGTCTTGCCGGAAGTGTAGAAACCTTTGATAGCGGCTCGATAACTGGTAACGGAATGACCTACTCTTATACTTTTAATACTGTAGGAACAAATCCGTATGAATGTAGCTTTCACCCAGTATCAATGAATGGTGTTATTACAGTACAATCTACTGCTGGTGTAGAAGAATTTAAATTGCAAGGCTTTTCTATATCACCAAATCCAGTATTGAATGAGTTATCTTTAAATTTTGAAACCTATTTAGATCAAACTACGATTCAGATATATAATATTTTAGGAAAACAGGTACATGCTACAACAGTTTCAAGCATTGATAAGCTTTCTAGTATTGATGTCTCTCACTTAGCAAAAGGCGTATATTTGGTAACAGTAATTTCAGAACAAGTAACACATACAAGACGCTTTATTAAGAACTAGCATTCCATTCTGTATAGAATTGGTCTAAAAAAGCTTGCATAAAAACATGACGTTTTTCTGCAAGCTTTTTTCCGGTTGTTGTATTCATTTTATCTTTTAAGCGCAGTAATTTTTCATAAAAATGATTGATTGTCGGCGCTGTACTCTTTTTATATGCCTCTTTGGTTAAGTTAAGATTTGGTTGTATAGTTGGATTGTAGATTTCTCTATTTTTAAAACCGCCATAATTAAAAGCCCTTGCAATACCAATGGCACCAATGGCATCTAACCTATCTGCATCTTGAATGACATCGAGCTCTTTTGATTTAAAAGTTTGTTTTTCGTTTCCGCCTTTAAAAGAAATATGTTGAATGATATTGGCAACGTGCGCAATAATTTCTTTAGAAACGCCTGCTGTAATTAAAAAAGTGCTGGCTTTTTCTGGGCCAATAGTTTCGTTTCCGTTATGAAATTTTGAATCTGCAATATCATGCAACAAAGCACCTAAAGCAACAACAAACACATCAACATCTTCTGATTTTGCAATTAAAAGCGCTGTGTTGTAGACGCGTAAAATATGCCACCAATCATGCCCGCCTTCTGCATTTACTAAGGTTTTTTTTACAAAAATGATGGTGTTTTCTATAATGTGTTCCTTTTGTTTGGTATTCATATGCTAGTTTTTTTCAAAGATACATTTTATCAAAAGATAAATGCGTTACTAAGACAATTTTAGGTATTTTTGCAAAGTTAATTTATGACAGAAATTTCAAACAAATTAAAAGCACAATTATTAGTCAAAGCCTGTAAAGATTTTGATGTAAAAACAATTGTTATTTCTCCGGGTTCTAGAAATGCACCTTTAACTATTTCTTTTTCTTTAGATAAAACATTTCAAGCATTACAAATTGTTGACGAACGTAGCGCCGCTTTTTTTGCATTAGGGATAGCTCAACAAACAAGAAAACCTGTTGTTTTAATTTGTACTTCTGGCTCTGCATTACTTAATTATTACCCAGCTATTGCAGAGGCTTTTTACAGTAGGATTCCTTTAATAATTTTTTCTGCAGACAGACCAAAACATTTGATTGATATTGGTGATGGTCAAACAATACGTCAAGAAAATGTATTCAAGAATCATAGTTTGTGTAATGTTAGTTTAGATGATTTAAAAACAGCAGTTGAGAAAATCAATACAGCTTTTCAAACAGCTCTTTTAAAAAAAGGACCTGTGCATATCAATGTGCCTTTTGATGAGCCTTTGTATGATACAACTTCAAAAATAGATGCTGTAGTACAAACAGCCACTTTTAAGCCGCCTGTTTTTTCTGAGCAGCCCTTAGAAATTTCTATGTTAGCGCCTTTTGCAAATTTGTGGAATGCAGCTTCAAAAAAAATGGTTTTGTTAGGAGAACATTTTCCAGAGACATTACTGCAAGCACAAATTAATAAACTATTACAAGATCCTTCTGTTTTAGTCATGACAGAAAACACTTCTAATGTCTATCATCAAAATAGTATTAACGGCATTGATAAACACTTGTTTTCTTTAGATAATAATGCCTTAGAAGATTTAAGACCAGAAATACTAATAACTTTTGGAGGCATGGTTGTATCTAAAAAAGTAAAGCAATTTTTAAGAGCTCATAAACCAACGCACCATTGGCATATTGATCTTGATAGAGCTTATGATACTTTTCATTGTTTAACAAAACATTTTAAACTTTCAGCAGGATTATTTTTTAGTCAGTTTTTCTTTTTAACAACAGAAAACAATACAAGTAATTATCAAAACAAGTGGCTTTTAGAGTATACCAATATAAAAGAAAAGCATGACCAATATCTTGAAAGTTGTAAATTTTCTGATTTAAAAGCTTTTGAAATCATTCAAAAATCACTTCCGAAGCATAGTATTTTACAACTAGGAAATAGCTCTATTGTTAGGTATTCTCAATTATTTAAAATAGATAAATCTATAGAAGTATTTTGTAATCGTGGTACTAGCGGTATTGACGGTAGTACAAGTACTGCAATTGGCGCAGCTTTTGCTAGTAAAAAGCAAACAACGTTTATTACGGGCGATATTAGTTTTTTTTATGACAGCAATGCTTTGTGGAATCATTACATAAAATCAAATTTTAGAATTGTTTTATTAAACAATGGCGGTGGCGGTATTTTTAGATTTATACCAGGACCAAAAGAAAGTAACGCATTGCCTTTTTTTGAAGCTCCACATCACTTAGATGCTTTTCATTTATGTAATATGTTTGGTTTTGAATATGTATGTGTTACCTCTAAAAAAGAAATTGAAAACGAATTGAAACACTTTTATACAGAGAGTGAACGTCCAAAATTAATAGAAATTAAAACACCAAGCACACAAAATGATTTGGTATTAAAAGCGTATTTTGCGCATTTAAAAAATATAAAATGAATTTAGAAATAGGAGAAAGAGTCAATTTAATTGTAGGTCAGATATCACCATTAGGTTTTACAGTACTTATTAATCAAGAACTTGAAGGTTTATTGTATAAAAATGAATTGTACCAAAAAATTGAAGAAGGACAACGGTTGGTTGGCTATGTTAAAAAAATACGTGATGACGGAAAAGTTGATGTTACGTTAAATCCTGTTGGTTTTAAAAGTGCTGTTGTAAAAAGTGAGATTAAAATATTACAGGCCTTAAAAAACAATGAAGGTTTTATAGCATTGCATGATAAATCTTCTCCAGAGGATATCAAATATACGCTAGAGATGAGTAAAAAAGCTTTTAAAAAAGCCATTGGTGGTTTGTATAAACAAAAATTAATTACAATAGAAAAAGATGGCATTCGGTTAGTGAATGTCTAGCTTATTTTTTAAATGTTTAGAAAGAGCATCTTTATGTACTAAAATAGAAATAGCTTTCATTTTCACGTACGCTTTACTTATATAAACAAAACCATTGTTACCTACACGTTGACTATTGTTTCCCCAAGAATTTTTTACTTTGTAATACAGATTGTTTTTTTGATCCTTTACAAGTCCAACAATGTGCATTAAATGATCATCAGTAGTATTATAATTTTCAAATTCATTTTGGCGTACAGTAGGTGTAACTTCTACTTCTTCGATGATTTCTGTCATCCCTTTTTGAATATCATTTTCCTTTTTAGGAAGAATAGCAATTCCATATTTTGCGGAAAATGATTTTTCAGAAACATCAATATCTAAAGCTAAAGTGAAACCTTTTTTTAATGCTAAATCAATAGCGTAAGCAAAATCATCTAAAGGGATGTTGTAGAAACTTCCATTTGAAAAATTGTCAGGTATATTTAAGATAAAAGTACCATAATAAGGTTGATGAGTGTAGGTTGTTAATGTGATGTAATCATCTGGATCTATCTTGGTCATTTTTAAAAAAGACAAGGGCGTATACTTTTTGTTTTTATATGTAAAAGAAGTAATTTTTTTACCAATTTCTTTGTCCAAAACAGAGTCAGTTGCTTTTTTCCAATTCGGAAATTTAGAATGCACATCATTTTTTATATATGCATCTAAGATGGTTTTTAAAGCAGGTACAATTTTATGATGATCATACTCAATCTGTGATCCAAAAAGACCTGTAAAAGCACTTTCTGGAACAAGACCATCTGTTTTAAGCGCATTGATAATATCATGTGACAAGCCACCTTCGCTAAATTGAGTTTTTCCTTGTCGCATTACATAATTCCACGCCTTTTTAGGGTATGTTGAGCGTACACTATACATTTCAGAAATATTGATGTCTTTTTTTGTAAGCCTATAAATTTCTGATTCAAGAAACGAAGATGTAGAAAAACTCCAACAAGTTCCAGTTTTTCCTTGACTTTTAACTTCGGAAGCCTCAATATCATAAACGGTATTAAATTGATATTTTTGAGCGAAAAAAAGGTTTGTTGCAAGTAATAAGGTAATTAATAAAAGTTTTTTCATAAATGTAAAATAAATAATTTATTCATTGTTGTCCTATTAAAATTTATAAAAACTCTAAAAAGTTATGTTTAATAGAATTTCTAAGAGTTTTTTCAAATAACTGTTTATCGTATAGTTACAGTAAAGTCTTTTATCTTTCGTCTAATAGTGAAACGGTCTTACGTCTTTTGACGGACACTACTATTATTTATTCTTTTTCTTCTTCATCAGCAGGCGCTTCTTCATCTGGTATAGAGCCGTCCATTTTACCCAGTACACGCTCTATATTTTGATAGTAGCCATCTGCTTCTTCTTGATTTTCTGTCGAAATTTTAGCGTAGCCATTTTTATAATGCGTTATGGCTCTTTTGTATTTTTTGGCTTTTTCAAAATATTGACCTACATAATAATCGCCTATTGGAGATTCTGGAAACAAGCGCATAATCATAGAGCCAAATTCATTTAAGAAATCACCATTTTCTTTATCTAAAATAATACCTTCAATGGCATAAATATCACGTTCTCGTATTTTTAAATCACTTCCAAAAAGGTATTCAATATCTACATATTTGTTTTCTAAATACGCAATAGCATCTGCTGGTGAAAGATCTTTAATGTTTTTATCGAACTCTTCTTTAGAAATTGCAGAATAGATATCAAAAATAAAGGCAAAAGCATCTGGAATAGCCTGACCAATAGTTGCTATTTTTGAAGTATGATCAAAAATTTTGTATTTGTAATTAAAAGCCTCATTCTCAACAGTTTCTAACTTTGTGTTTACATTTTCAATACTTATTTTTCTCTTTTTTGAGTTGTAATCTCCATTACAAAGGTAATAATGATACGCATCTTCACTTTTTAATGCGCTGGCTTTACTATATATGCCTTCTGGCATGTCTAATGCGTAACTTGGATTAATATTAATAAAGGCATTAAATCCCGGATTGTTTTCAATAAAAAAGTAATTGATAAAATTACCCGTTAAAGTATTGCCAACAATAGTTTTAAAAGGCGAAATACGGTAGTTTTCTTCCATGTAATCTAAAACTTCACTACGTATAAATCGATAAAATTTCTCGCTTTCTGCTGTTGGTAAACTTGTAACTTTGTTATACATACAATCTTTATTGCGTTGTTTTGCACTTTCGTTCATGGTAATACCAATAATGATTTGCTCTGGAGCTTTATCTGTTTTGGCAAATAGTTTTGCATTGGCAGTATAAATATCAAATAAAATGGCACCATCTAAAACTACAGCTAAAGGGTATTCTTTTTCAGCATCTTTTTCATAGGACTTCGGAACGTAAATTTGAACATTTCTTGCTGTATTTAATTCGTAAGAATCAATTTTGGTATAAATAACCTCTTGGCTATTTATTTTTGAAATGTTTAATAACGTAATAATAAGGAAAACAATTTTTTTCATTTTAATAAATATTTTAGATTTCGAAAGTAATGATTTTTTTCATCTTTTTATTAATTATATCTTTACAACGAATTTAAACTTAAAATATGACACAAGCTAACTGGAAAACCGCAAAAGTTTACGAAGATATTACCTATAAAAAAAGTAATGGCGTAGCACGTATTGCTTTTAACAGACCAAATGTACGCAATGCCTTTAGACCAAAAACCACCAAAGAGCTTTATGATGCCTTTTATGATGCGCAAGAAGATATAAGTATTGGTGTGGTTTTATTGTCTGCAGAAGGACCTTCTACCAAAGACGGAATTTATTCTTTTTGTAGTGGCGGTGATCAAAAAGCTAGAGGTCATCAAGGTTATGTTGGTACAGATGGTTACCATAGGCTTAATATTTTAGAAGTACAGCGTCTTATACGTTTTATGCCCAAAGCCGTGATTGCAGTGGTGCCTGGTTGGGCAGTTGGTGGTGGACATAGCTTGCATGTTGTTTGTGATTTAACATTGGCAAGTAAAGAACATGCAATTTTTAAACAAACAGATGCAGATGTAACTAGTTTTGATGGTGGTTACGGTTCAGCATATTTAGCAAAGATGGTAGGTCAAAAAAAGGCTCGTGAGATTTTTTTCCTCGGAAGAAATTATACTGCGCAAGAAGCTTATGAAATGGGAATGGTAAACGCTGTAATACCTCATAATGAGTTAGAAGATACAGCCTATCAATGGGCGCAAGAAATATTAGAAAAATCACCAATGTCTATTAGAATGCTTAAATTTGCAATGAATTTAACAGATGATGGAATGGTTGGGCAACAAGTATTTGCTGGCGAAGCTACCAGATTGGCTTATATGACAGACGAAGCCAAAGAAGGACGAGATGCCTTTTTAGAAAAACGGAAGCCTAATTTTGAAAAAAAATGGATACCTTAAAAATATTGAGTTGTGAGTTGTGAGTTGTGAGCTTTGTTGTTTCCAAAATATATTATAAATAAAAGATTCTTCCATTGTAGGAAGGTTAAAATAAGATGAAAATAATTTGCATTGGGCGTAATTACGCCAAACATATAGAAGAGTTAAATAGCGCAAAACCTACAGAACCTGTTATTTTTTTAAAGCCAGATTCGGCAATTTTACCCAAAAAAATACCATTTTTTATTCCACCTTTTGCCAATTCCATTCATTATGAAGTAGAAGTTTTGATTAAAATAAACAAAGTAGGTAAATATATTGACCCACAATTTTCACATAAATATTACAATGAAATAGGTCTTGGTATCGATTTTACTGACAGAGAAAAACAATCTGAATTGAAAATAAAAGGTTTACCTTGGGAGAAAGCCAAAGCTTTTGATGGAAGCGCTGTGGTTGGCGCATTTTTTCCGAAGGAAAATTTCAATCTAGAAAAATTACCGTTTCAATTAAAAATAAATGACACCGTTGTACAAGACGGAAACACAGCAGCTATGCTCTGGAAAATAGATGAACTTATTGCTCATGTTTCGCAATATTTTACACTTAAAAAAGGCGATTTAATCTTTACAGGTACACCAGCAGGGGTGGGAAAAGTTTCAGAAAATGATATTTTAACAGGAATCCTTGATGGTAAGCAAGCTTTTGAAATAAAAATTAAATAAACTTTATGAATGCAGAAATAATTACCATTGGTGATGAGCTTTTAATTGGTCAGATAGTCGATACCAATTCGCAATACATCGCTCAACAATTAAACACCATTGGTGTTTCTGTCTATCAAATTACTTCTATTCAAGATAATAAATACCATATCGAAAAAGCTTTGCAAGAAGCAGAAAACAATGTGGATTTGATTATTTTAACTGGCGGATTAGGACCCACAAAAGATGATATTACTAAAACAACTTTAGCACATTATTTTAATGATAAATTGGTTACCAATAAAACAGTTTTAGCGCACATAAAAACACTGTTTATCAAATATAATTACGAGTTAACACCTTTGAATGAGCAACAAGCCATGTTACCGTCTAAATGTGAGGTGTTACCCAACCAATTTGGTACGGCTGCCGGAATGCTTTTCAAACACAAAGGAAATACAATCATTTCGTTACCAGGAGTGCCATATGAAATGAAAGCGCTTCTTAAAAACCATGTGTTACCTAAATTAACGGCAACATTTAACCTACCCTTTATTATTCATAAAACGGTTAATACCTACGGAATGGGGGAAAGCGCGGTTGCAGAAAAAATTGAAGATTGGGAGAATAACTTACCTACTTTTATTTCTTTGGCATATTTACCTTCGGCAGGAAGCCTAAAATTACGACTCACAGCAAAAGGAACCGATAAGAGTATTTTAGAAAATACAATGGCTTCAGAAATTAAAAAAATAGCAGCTGTAATAGGTGATATTATTGTAGGGTATGAAGATCAAGAAACCATAGAAGTTGTGGTAGGAGAACTGTTAAGACAGCAAAATAAAACACTAGCTACAGTAGAAAGTTGTACAGGTGGCGCCATTTCAAAGCGTATTACAAGTGTAGCTGGCGCATCTCAATACTATCAAGGCACTTTGGTGTCGTATGCAAATGCGGTTAAAATTTCACAATTAAATATAAGCAAAAATAGTATTGAGAAATACACAGCAGTTTCTCCAGAGGTTTCAGTATTGATGGCGAAAAACGCACAACAATTATTTAATGTAGATTATGCCATTGCCGTTACAGGTAATGCAGGGCCAAGTGTTGCAAACCCTATCTATGATGTTGGTGTTGTTTTTATTTCTATTGCAACTCCAAAAACGATTATTACTGAACAATTTTCTTTTGGAAAACCTAGAAAAAAAGTAATCGAACGCACTGTAAATAAATCTCTTGAAATGCTTCGGAAAGAAATTTTAAAAAATTCGTAAAAATTGTTTGTATGTTTCTTAAAATATTTGTTATTTTGCACTTCGTTTTGAGATAACATTTAAAAGGTTAATAATGTCAAGAGTTTGTGAACTTACAGGAAAAAAAGCAATGGTTGGAAACAATGTTTCTCACGCATTGAATAGAACAAAAAGAAAGTTTAACGCTAATTTAATGAAAAAGCGTTTTTACATTCCAGAAGAAGATAAATGGATTACACTAAAAATTTCTGCTTCTGCTTTAAAGAATATTAATAAAAAAGGAATTTTTGCTGTTGTTAAAGAAGCAAGAGCTAAAGGGTTTTTAAAACAATAATTCCGTATTAAAATAGAATACAATGGCAAAGAAAGGAAACAGAGTCCAAGTTATTTTAGAATGTACAGAGCATAAAGCTACTGGATTACCAGGTACTTCTAGATATATTACAACAAAGAATAAGAAAAATTCTCCAGATAGATTAGAAATTAAAAAATTCAACCCTATCTTAAAGAAAATGACCGTTCATAAAGAAATTAAATAATTAAGTCATGGCAAAAAAAGCAGTAGCATCGTTACAAACAGGATCTAAAAGATTAACAAAAGCTATCAAAATGGTAAAATCTCCAAAAACAGGAGCTTATACTTTTGTTGAAGCAATTATGGATCCTTCTAAGGTAAATGACTTTTTAAGCAAAAAGTAAAATTACTTTAAAACACTATATATAAAAGCTACTGTCTATAAAGATAGTAGCTTTTTTTGTTTTCTGAAATCTGCCAAATTGCCATAGTTGTTAATTAGGTTCGGTTTTTGACAGCTTCTCTAATAAATACAAGTAAATGAGTTTATTTAAAAATATATTTTCAAAAGAAAAAAAAGAAACCTTAGATAAAGGTCTCGAAAAGACCAAAACAACTTTTTTTAACAAATTATCAAAAGCTGTAGCAGGGAAATCTAAAGTAGATGATGATGTTCTTGATAATCTAGAAGAGGTTTTGGTTTCATCAGATGTTGGCGTTGATACAACTTTAAAAATAATTGAAGGCATAGAAGCTAGAGTAGCCAAAGACAAATACCTAGGAACAGACGAATTAAATAAAATTCTTCGTGAAGAAATTGCAACCTTATTAGCAAAAACCAATGTTGGTAATGCAACAGAATTTACAATTCCTACAGAAAACAAACTGCATGTTATTATGGTTGTTGGTGTAAATGGTGTTGGTAAAACAACAACCATTGGTAAATTAGCATCGCAATTTAAAAAAACAGGAAAAAAAGTAGTATTGGGTGCTGCAGATACCTTTAGAGCTGCAGCTATTGATCAATTACAAGTTTGGGCAGATAGAGTAGACGTACCAATGATACGTCAAGAAATGGGTTCAGATCCAGCATCTGTGGCTTTTGATACGCTAGAGTCAGCAGTGCGACAAGGAGCAGATGTTGTTATTATTGATACAGCAGGGCGTTTGCATAACAAAGTAAATTTAATGAATGAGCTTACTAAAATTAAGCGTGTCATGCAAAAAGTAGTAGTAGATGCTCCTCATGAAGTTTTATTAGTCTTAGATGGTAGTACTGGCCAGAATGCTTTTGAACAAGCCAAAAAATTTACCAAAGCAACCGAAGTGACAGCTTTGGCAGTTACCAAATTAGATGGTACCGCAAAAGGTGGTGTTGTGATTGGTATCTCAGATCAATTTCAAATTCCTGTAAAGTATATTGGTGTAGGTGAAGGTATCGATGATTTGCAAGTGTTTAATAAGACGGAATTTGTAGATTCTTTTTTTAAGTAAGATATTTCTTATATTTACGTTCTATAATTTATAGATCCCATTTATTTATGAAAAAAGGAATTATTTTTAGCTTTTTACTAGTATTAATTTTTACAAATTGCACCAATGATGAAAAGCCACAACCTGTCAATCCAGATTTAACCATTCAAAATTTCATTTGGAAAGGACTAAACTTATATTATCTATGGCAAGAAGATGTTCCTGATTTATTGGACACTAGATTTAATGAAGATCAAACAGCTTTAGAAAACTACTTAGTTGATTTTTCTAATCCAGCAGATTTATTTGAAAACCTGTTATATCAAAGAAATATAACAGATAAGTTCTCTTGGATTGTGGATGATTACATTGCACTAGAAAATGCTTTTCAAGGCGTAACTTTAAGCAATGGTGTAGAATTTGGTTTGGTGCGTCAAACATCAAATCCATCAAATTTATTTGGTTATGTACGTTATATTCTTCCCAATTCTGATGCGTCTTCAAAAAACATTCAAAGAGGAGACTTATTTAATGCAGTAAATGGCACACCATTAACTGTAAACAATTACATTTCTTTACTCTCTAATGTAAGTTATACACTTAATTTAGCCGATTATAATGCTGGAAATCCAATTTCTAACGGACAAACAGTAAGTTTAACACGAAGTGAATATCAAGAAAATCCAATCTATACTGTGAATACTTTTACAGTGAGCGGACAAAAAATAGGCTATATTATGTACAATGCCTTTAATAGTAGCTATAATAATGAGCTAAATTCTGCTTTTTTAACACTAAAATCTCAAAATATTGATGCGTTGATTTTAGATTTACGCTATAATGGTGGTGGCTCAGTTAAAACCGCAACCTACTTAGCAAGTATGATTACAGGGCAGTTTAACGGGCAGCTATTTTCTAAAAATGTATGGAATTCTAAAATTCAGCCTATATTAGAAAGTGATTATCCAGAAAGCATTAACAATGACTTTACAAACACTATAAATGGCGCTGCCATTCATAGTTTAAATTTATCTAGTCTATATGTAATAACAACAAAAAGTTCTGCTTCGGCTAGTGAGCTTGTAATAAATGGATTAAAACCTTATATTGATGTAAAGCAAGTAGGTACAACTACAAGAGGTAAATATGTTGGCTCAATAACCTTGTATGATTCTCCCGACTTTGGAAGAGCGGCTGCAAATCCCACCCATACCTGGGCAATGCAACCAATAACTTTTGAAGCAAAAAACAAATTAAACGCCAATGCACCAGCAGGTTTTGTGCCAGATATTTTATTTGGAGAAGATTTTAATAATTTAGGTGTTCTAGGGCAATTAGACGAGCCTTTATTAGCAAGAACAATCACCTATATTATTACAGGAGCACGTTTTTCTTCGGAAACGAATCAAACAATTGATTTTCAAGAAATTTCTAGTAGTAAAATGATGTTACCTACAAAAGATAATATGTATTTAGATTAACTTAATACAGCATTGATTTTACCCCAAAGCTCGTTATCAAAACTAGAATTAGCAAACGGAGGGTTTCTTGTAAATTAACCAAAAAAATCAATTTGGTATCAAGATACAAAACTACATTTAAGGTTGTATATTTGTGCCAGATTCTTATAAAATGCGTACAAAAACACTCAAAAAAAATAAAATTAATGTAGTAACTCTTGGTTGCTCTAAAAACGTATACGATTCCGAAGTATTAATGGGGCAGCTAAAAGCCAGCGGAAAATACGTTGTACATGAAGAAAAAGGCAATATTGTTGTCATTAATACCTGTGGTTTTATTGATAATGCCAAAGAAGAAAGTGTAAATACCATTTTAGAATTTGCTCAAAAAAAAGAGCAAGGTTTGGTAGACAAAGTCTTTGTAACAGGATGTTTGAGTGAACGTTATAAGCCAGATCTAGAAAAAGAAATACCAAATGTAGATCAGTTTTTCGGAACCACAGAATTACCAAGTTTGCTAAAAGCTTTAGGTGCAGATTATAAGCATGAATTAATTGGCGAACGTGTAACGACAACACCAAAACACTTTGCTTACTTAAAAATAGCCGAAGGTTGTGATAGACCTTGTTCATTTTGTGCCATTCCGTTAATGCGTGGTAAGCATATAAGTGTGCCCATTGAAAATTTAGTAATTGAAGCAGAAAAATTAGCAAAAAACGGAGTAAAAGAACTTATTCTTATTGCGCAAGACCTTACTTATTACGGTTTAGATATCTATAAAAAAAGGAGTTTATCAACTTTGTTAGAAGCCTTAATTAAAGTAGAAGGTATTGAATGGATACGTTTGCATTATGCATTTCCTACAGGATTTCCTCTAGACGTATTAGAGCTTATGAAACGTGAACCTAAAATTTGCAATTACTTAGATATTCCGTTACAACACATTTCAGATTCGATTTTGAAAAGTATGAAACGTGGTACAACACAAGAAAAAACAACCAAATTAATCGAAAAATTTAGAGATTTGGTTCCAAACATGGCAATTCGTACCACTTTAATTGTTGGTTATCCTGGCGAAACAGAAGCCCATTTTGAAACTTTAAAAAATTGGGTAAAAGCAATGCGTTTTGAACGTTTGGGTTGTTTTACCTACTCGCATGAAGAAAACACAACAGCTTACGCATTAGAAGATAACGTTTTAGAAGAAGTAAAACAAAAGCGTGCAAGTGAAATAATGGACATTCAGTCTCAAATTTCTTGGGAGTTAAATCAAGAAAAAGTGGGCAATACATACAAATGTATTATTGATAGAAAAGAAGGTAAATATTTTGTAGGAAGAACAGAATTTGATTCGCCAGATGTAGATAATGAAGTATTAATAGATGCCTCAAAATATTATGTAAAACAAGGTGATTTTGTGCAAGTTGAAATTACAGAAGCCGCAGATTTTGATCTCTACGGAAAACCGGTTCAAACAATAAACCAATAATTTTACTGTTTTTAAAGCATGAAAGAAAGTAGTTGCCATACCGAAAAACAAGAAACCTCATGTAGTATTACAGAAAAAGGTTGTAAAACATCAAGTTCAACAGAACATTTGGGTGAATACTGGTGTGGTAAATACACCGATGTAGATTATAAAAAACTAGGATGGTATGAGTTAGAATCAACACCAACGCTAGAATTAATTACTTCTACAAATGTTGCTAAAGATGCTTTAATTTTTAATGTTGGAGCTGGTTCAACAACGCTAATAGACAGTTTGTTAGAAAAAGGGTATTCTAATTTAATAGCTAACGACATCAGTAGATGCGCTTTAAATAATATAAAAAAGAGAATACCATCACAACTAGATAAAGTACAGTTTATCGTAGATGATTTGGTGCAGCCAACGCTTTTAAATGATTTACCAAAAGTTGCCATTTGGAATGATAGAGCAGTATTGCATTTTTTTAATGAAGAAAAAGACCAAAATACGTATTTTAAACTTTTAAAAGAGAAAGTAGCGCAAGGTGGTTTTGTCATTCTTTCAGAATTTAATCTAGACGGAGCTACTATGTGTTCTGGGCTTCCGGTAAAACGATATAACGCTCAAATGTTACAAGCAAAGCTAGGGTGTGAATTTACACTTTTAAAAGCTTTTGATTACGATTATATCATGCCAAGTGGCGAAATTAGAAAGTATGTTTACACTTTATTTCAAAGAGAATAAGTGAAGTTTACAGGCTTGCCATATCAACAAACAAATTTCTTTTCTAAAACCGTACTTAATTATTTAGAATCGCATAGAGATTTGCAAAATTTCTTCGGAAATAATACAGATTTAAAAGGTTTTGAAATTCAAATACAGCAAAAAAACACATTTCCAGAAGCAACTCGTAAAATACTTGTAACAGTTTTAAAAAAACAATACAAAGAAGTAAAAATATCAGAAAATACAGCTAAAAACATTGAGTTATTACAAAAAGAAAACACTTTTACAATTACAACAGGGCATCAATTAAATTTATTTACAGGTCCTTTGTATTTTTTGTATAAAATTATATCTACTATCAATCTTTGTGAAACTTTAAAGCAAGAATTTCCGAAAGAAAATTTTGTTCCCATTTATTGGATGGCGACAGAAGATCATGATTTTGAGGAAATAAATTACTTTAACTTTAAGGATAAAAAAACACAATGGAATTCCAGTCAAAAAGGGGCTGTTGGTCGGTTTACTACCGAAGGGTTAGAGGCTGTTTTTAATGAGTTTTCTAAACATTTAGGGAACACTAAAAACGCCACCAAATTAAAAGTATTATTTGAAGAAGGTTATGTAAAGCATGCAAATTTAGCCGATGCAACCCGTTATATTGCCAATGCTTTGTTTAGAGAATATGGGCTAGTTATTATCGATGCCGATGATAAAGCACTAAAAAAACAGTTTATTCCTTGTATAAAAGAGGAGTTGTTACAACAAACATCTTTTAAAGAAGTTTCTAAAACGGTAGCAAAGCTCAAAAATAACTATAAAATTCAGGTAAATCCGAGAGAAATAAATTTGTTTTATTTACTTGATGGATTACGAGAACGTATCCTTTTAAAAGATGGGATATATGCGGTAAATAATACAAATAGGCAATGGACTGCAAGTGAAATTCAAAAAGAAATTGATAATTTTCCTGAACGATTTTCGCCCAATGTTATCATGCGTCCGTTATATCAAGAGGTGATTTTGCCTAATTTGTGCTACATCGGCGGAGGTGGAGAATTAGCGTATTGGTTAGAGTTAAAAGACTATTTTGATGCGGTAAATATTCCGTTTCCTATTTTATTGTTGCGTAATTCTGTGCAAATTATTTCAGAAAAGCAACGTAAAAAAATGCAAAAACTCAATATTTCTACAGAAGAAATTTTCTTACAGCAAGAAGCGTTGATTGCTAAAAAAGTGAAAGAAAACTCGAAATTAAAAGTAGATTTTACAGCACAAAAACAATTTTTACAAGCACAATTTAATCAACTAAAAGAAATAGCAGTACACACCGATACATCATTTATAGGCGCTGTAAAGGCACAAGAAAAAAAGCAATTAAACGGTTTAGATAAGTTAGAAAAACGTTTGTTTCGGGCAGAAAAAAGAAAATATAAAGAATTGGTAAACAGTATTACAACATTGCAAAATGAGTTGCTCCCGAATCAAAGTTTAGAAGAACGACAACGTAATTTTTCGGAGTATTATTTAGAATATGGTATTGATTTTATCAATTTTTTAAAAGAAAATTTACATCCGTTGCAGTTAGAGTTTACAGTGA
>CAMZLD010000073.1 GCA_947311635.1 uncultured Flavobacteriaceae bacterium
CCAAAATCATTGGTAAATACTTCTAATAAAATAAGGCTCATAGCAATTTGAACAATTCAAATATAGTGAAAAATATTTTAATAACACAAATATGTGTTTACAAAAACATTAAGCTATCCTCATTTTAGCTTTGTGAAAAACGTAACTAAAAGTTATATAATTCAGTTTGGTAGAAATTTGCGTAGTATACGCAAAGCAAATGGTTTGTCTCAAGAGCAATTAGCAAATGATGCAGATATACCAATTAATCAAATTGGCAGAATAGAGCGGGGTGAGATAAGTACAACAATACATACTTTACTTTTAATAGCTACAGCATTAGAGTTGCCTATTAAAAAACTTTTTGATTTTGAAGAACAATAAAAAACCCTTAAAGAAATTTCTTTAAGGGTTTTTTAAAATATTTAAAGGTGTAATTAACCTAAAGCAACTCTTTTAAAATCGCTAACTGTTACATCGCCAATCGTTTTTACGTATTGTGCAACGCTTTGTTTGCTATCTTTAATAAATGATTGGTTTACCAAGGTATTGTCTTTAAAGAAACGTTTGATTTTGCCTTGCGCAATTTTATCTAACATGGCTTCTGGTTTTCCTTCTGCACGTAATTGATCTTTTGCAATTTCAATTTCTTTTTCAATAACAGAGGCATCAACACCTTCTTCATTTAAAGCTAAAGGATTCATAGCAGCAGCTTGCATTGCTACATCTTTTGCTACAACATCAGCACCTGCAACGTTCGCAGATAAACCTACCAAAGTGGCAATTTTATTACCTGCATGAATGTAAGAACCTACAAATGCAGCTTCTACTTTTTCAAAAGCCGTAATTTCTAGTTTTTCGCCTATCACACCAGTTTGCTCAATTAATTTTTCTGCAACGGTCATTCCACCAAAGTCTGTAGCTAAAAAGGCTTCTTTTGTAGTAGCGTTCATTGCTAGATCTGCAAATTGGTTTGCTAGCGCCACAAAGCTTTCGTTTTTACCAACAAAATCTGTTTCGCAACCTAATACAATAGCAACACCTGCGGTATTGTCTGCATTTACTTTTGCAATTGCAGCTCCTTCTGTTGACGCACGGTCAGCTCTTTTGGCAGCAACTTTTTGTCCTTTTTTACGTAATACTTCTATGGCTTTGTCAAAATTTCCTTCGGCTTCTACCAAGGCTTTTTTACAGTCCATCATTCCTGCACCTGTCGCTTTTCTTAGCTTGTTTACTTCTGCAGCAGTTATTTTTGTCATGGTACTCATTATTTTATATTATTTTGCTTCTTCTTTTGTTTTTACAGCTTCTTTTGTTTCTTTAGAAGCTTTTCTTTCAGATAATCCTTCGCTAACAGCAGCAGTTACAAAATCTAAAATTTTGGTAATAGATTTAGAAGCGTCATCGTTAGATGGAATTACATAATCAATGCCTCTTGGGTCTGAATTGGTGTCTACCATTGCAAAGATTGGAATATTTAATTTTTTTGCTTCAGAAACAGCAATGTGTTCTCTTTTTACATCTACAACAAACAATGCACCTGGTAAACGTGTCATTTCTGAAATAGAACCTAAATTCTTTTCTAATTTAGCACGTTGACGGTTAATTTGTAATTGTTCTCTTTTAGACAATGCGTCAAAAGAGCCATCTTGTTTCATACGGTCTATGCTTGTCATTTTTTTAACCGCTTTACGAATGGTTGCAAAGTTGGTAAGCATTCCACCTGGCCAACGTTCTGTAATATAAGGCATGTTTACAGCTCCAGATTTTTCTGAAACAATATCTTTTGCTTGTTTTTTTGTGGCTACAAAAAGAATTTTTCTACCAGAGCCTGCAATTTTTTTAATAGCTTCTGCAGCTTCTTCTAATTTTGCTACCGATTTGTATAAATCAATAATGTGCACACCATTTCTTTCGGTGTAAATAAAAGGAGCCATGTTTGGATTCCATTTTCTGGTAATGTGTCCAAAATGTACACCTGCGTCTATTAATTCTTTAATTTCTATTGACATTTTTTAATTTGTTTACGTTCTCTTTAGTAAGCAATAATAAAGTAGTTCTTGTTTAATGAAGTCTTTATTATTTAGATGCTAAACTGCTTTAAATGACTTTAAAGCTTCGACAACTTTGTTTATAATTGTTTAATATATTTTTGAAAAAACGCTTCTGGAAATAACATACCTCCAGAAGTGTTTTGTACAGATTTTTAACGTTTTGAGAATTGAAATTTCTTTCTTGCTTTCTTTTGACCAAATTTCTTACGTTCTACCATTCTAGGGTCTCTTGTAAGTAATCCTTCTGGTTTTAAGATGGCTCTGTTTTCTGGATCTAGTTCTATCAAAGCTCTAGAAATTGCCAAACGAATTGCTTCTGCTTGACCAGTTACACCACCACCAAACACATTTACTTTAATGTCGAATGCTTTTGCATTGTCTGTTAAATTTAATGGTTGCATTACTTTATATTGTAATGTACCCGTTGTAAAGTAGTTGTTTAATTCTCTTTTGTTTACGGTAATGTTTCCTTTTCCTTTAGAAACATAAATACGAGCTACTGCCGTTTTTCTTCTACCTATTTTATGTATAATATCCATGTTATCTTAAGTCGTTTAAATTAATAGCTTTTGGGTTTTGAGCGTCTTGTTTATGCTCTGCGCCAGCATATACATATAAATTTCTGTATAATGCGCTTCCTAATTTGTTTTTAGGTAACATTCCTTTCACAGCTTTTTCTACCAATTTTATTGGATCTTTTTCAAAAAGTTCTGTTGCTGTTAAAGAGCGTTGCCCTCCTGGATAACCGGTATGGCGGATGTAAGATTTGTCCGTCCATTTTTTACCTGTTAGGTTAATTTTTTCTGCATTGATAACTACTACATTGTCTCCACAATCTACATGTGGTGTAAAGTTAGGTTTGTACTTACCTCTAATTAGCTTGGCTATTTTAGAAGCTAAACGACCCAATGTCTGTCCGTCCGCATCAACAACCAACCACTCTTTATTAACGGTAGCTTTGTTTGCCGATACTGTTTTGTAACTTAATGTGTTCATTTTACACTAGTTTTTGTATAAATTAATAATTTGTTTTTCCTTTATTTAAAGGTCTGCAAAGATAGCACTATTTATTTACATAACAAACAGTGTGTTGGCTATTTTTTTCTTCGGAAATAAGGCGTCTATAAAACAATGCATTAATGTGCCTCTAACCAATTGTTACCAATGCCTATTTCTACATCTAACGGAACTATTAATTGATAGGCATTTTCCATTTCTTCTTTAATGATTTTCTGAACTGTTTCTAGCTCGGTTTTTAAGATATCAAATACCAATTCATCATGTACTTGTAATAGCATTTTAGATTTAAAGCTCGCTTGCTCAAAGCGTTTATGTATGTTAATCATGGCAAGTTTTATGATATCTGCTGCACTACCTTGAATGGGCGCATTAACTGCGTTGCGTTCTGCGGCACCTCTAACAATAGCATTACGAGAGTTGATGTCTTTTAAATAGCGCCTTCTACCTAAAACGGTTTCTACATAGCCGTTTTCCCTTGCAAAATTAATTTGTTGCGCTATATAAGCTTTTAATTTTGGGTAGGTTTCATAATAGGCGTCTATCAATTCTTTAGATTCGCTTCTAGAAAGATTTGTTTGATTGCTGAGTCCAAAAGCAGAAACGCCATAAATGATTCCGAAGTTAACAGTTTTTGCATTGCTACGCTGTTCTCTAGTTACATCTTCTAACTTAACATCAAACACTTTTGATGCAGTGGTTGCGTGAATGTCTTCGCCATTTTTAAAAGCATTAATCATGGTTTTTTCTTGGCTTAATGCGGCAATAATTCGAAGCTCAATTTGTGAATAATCTGCGGCTAACAACACATAGTCATTATTTTTTGGGACAAAGGCTTTACGAACTTCTCTACCGCGTTCTGTACGAATAGGAATATTTTGTAAATTAGGGTTGTTAGAGCTTAACCTACCCGTTGCAGCAACAGCTTGTGCGTATCTTGTATGAATTCTTTGGGTTTTTGGATGCAACTCATTTGGTAATGCGTCAACATACGTGCTTTGTAGCTTTTTAAGCTGACGGTATTCTAAAATATCTCGTATAATTTGATGGTCTTTGGCTAAATAAGACAAGATTTCTTCACCTGTTTTGTATTGTCCTGTTTTTGTTTTTTTAGGCTTATCTACCAGTTTCATTTTTTCGAATAAGATAATGCCTAATTGTTTTGGTGATGCAATGTTAAATGTTTCTCCAGCTTGAGCAAAGATTTGCTTTTCTAAGGCTTCAATATCAGTTGCCAATTTACCAGATAGTCCTTTTAAAAAGTCAACGTCCAGATTAATACCTTCTATTTCCATAGCCGTTAAAACACGTACCAAAGGAGATTCTATGTTGTTAAATAGCTTACTTAAATTACCCTCGTTTAGTTCTTTAAAAAAATGTTTTTTTAATTGCCACGTAATGTCTGCATCTTCTACAGCATATTCGCATTGTTTTTTAAGGTCAACACTGCGCATGGTTAGCTGGTTTTTCCCTTTTTTGCCAATTAATTCTGTAATTGAAATAGGCTTGTAATTTAAATAGGTTTCTGCCAAAACATCCATATTGTGCCGCATGTCTGGATTGATAAGGTAATGCGCAATCATTGTGTCAAACAGAGCGCCTTTAACACTAATATTGTAGTTTGACAACACTTTAATATCGTATTTTAAATTATGACCTATTTTTTCAATATTTTCTGCTGAAAAAAACGGTTTAAATTCATTGATAATATTTTGCGTTTCTTTTTGGTCCTTCGGAAAAGATACATAATAGCCTTTACCTTTTTCCCAAGTAAAAGCAATGCCAATTAGTTCGACTTCTAATGCCTTTAAACCGGTAGTTTCGGTGTCAAAACAAACCGATTTTTGAAGCATCAATTTTTCTAATAAAAGTGTACGCGCTAGCGGTGTATTAACTAGTTGGTAAAAGTGATTTGTGTTGCTTAGTGTATTAAAACTGCTGTTGTTTTCTTCTTGGTTGGTACCGCTTCCTGGTGAAGTAAACAAATCAAACTGTATATTGTTGCTTGGATTGTTTTTGGGTGTTTCAACCTTATTTTTTGTTGGCGGAATATCTGTAGCTTTTGTTGTGTTATTATCTGAAGTAGGTGCTGCATAGGTTTTTCTTAAGTTTTCTGCCAAACGTCTAAATTCTAATTCTTCAAACAGTGGTGTAACAGCTTTCATGTTGGGCTGTGAAAATTCAAAATCTTTTTCATGAAATTCTACAGGAACATCTAACATGATGGTTGCCAATTCTTTTGAAAGTAAACCGAGCTCTTTGTTAGCTTCTACTTTTTCTTTCATTTTGCCTTTTAAATCTGCTGTGTTTTCAAACAGATTTTCCATGCTTCCGTATTGCGCTAGAAATTTTTTGGCAGTTTTTTCACCAACTCCAGGAAGCCCAGGAATATTGTCTGAAGCATCACCCATCATCCCCAAAAAATCGATGACTTGTTTAGGGTCTTTAACACCAAATTTTTCTTGTACTTCCTCTATACCCCAAGTCTCGTAACCACCGCCAAATCGTGGGCGGTACATAAAAATATTTTCTGAAACAAGTTGAGCAAAATCTTTGTCTGGTGTCACCATAAAAGTTTGGTAACCTTGTTTTTCAGCTTTTTTTGCTAAGGTGCCAATAATATCATCAGCCTCAAAACCTTCTTTTATTATGGCTGGAATATTCATGGCTTCCAGTATTTTTTCAATATACGGCACAGCAATTTTTATGGCTTCTGGGGTTTCTTGTCGGTTGGCTTTGTAATCAGGAAAAGCTTCTTTACGTGCAACGCTACCCCCGCGATCAAAACAAACCGCAATATGGTCTGGTTTTTCTCTTTTAATTACATCTAAAAGTGAATTGGTAAAGCCTAATATAGCAGATGTATCAACCCCTTTTGAGTTGATTCTAGGGTTTTTGATAAACGCATAATAACCTCTAAAAATTAAGGCGAAAGCATCTAATAAAAAAAGTCTTTTAGGTTGTGGCATTGCGTGTTTTTTGAAAGAAACCAAAGCTACAAAGATTCTTTTGATAATAAAAACAAATAACACAAAGTATCGAGCTGTAAAAATCGTGTGAAATACTTCATTAATATACGTTTAGTAAGGTTTTTTTGTTAAAAAAACAGTATTTCTTAAAAAAAAATGTATTTTTGTATTATATATATTAATGAGTTGTTCTTAATATATTGATTTTTAACACTTTAAATTATGAAAAAAACGACTTTCTTTTCAATAGCTTTCATTTTTTGCTTGCAATTCATTTTTGCACAAATAAATAATGAAGGTATTTTAAAAATAAATTCTGGAACTTTAGTCTACTTTGGTGATGTTTATACCAATGAGGCTGGAGCTGTTCATTACAACAACGGTAATTTGCATATAAATAATAATTTTGTGAATGATGGTGTTACGGCAGATGGTACGTTTACGCCAACAGCAGGTACTACATTTTTTGATAATATTTCGAGCACGTATACAACACCAGTAACCAATACTATTCAGGTTTTATCAGGTACTACAAACAGAGCTGTTTTTTATAATGTAGAAGTTGCGAATCATGTAGCTTCTCAAGGGCTTCAAGTAGGTACTACAGCCTCTGCAACCACAGATGATTTTGAATTGCAAGTTGTGAATGGCGTAAATTTGGCTGCAGGTGATTTAAGACTCATGGGTGATGCGCAATTGGTGCAAACGCATAGTGGTGCATATGCAAATGCTGGTACTGGACATTTATTAAAAGATCAAGATGGAGCGGCTAATTCGTATCGTTACAATTACTGGTCTTCGCCTGTACAAAGTGATGCAGGTGGTACTTATGAGGTAAATAATACAGCCAACACTGTTTTAAAGGATGGTATTACACCAAATTCTTGGACACCAGGAACTATTGCCTTTACCACTGCTCTTAACGGAACAGATGCTCCAAAAGCACTCAGTACCCGTTGGATTTGGAAATATGTTAATAATACTATTGATCCATACAATGACACCAATTGGACATCATTATTTAATTTACAGACGACAACCCCAAGTGCAGGCACAGCTGTAAAACCCGGAGAAGGTTTTTTGATTAAAGGAACTAATTCAGCGGCTTCATTAACGACGACATACAATTATACTTTTGAAGGGAAACCTAATGATGGTGATTATTCTTTAGTTATTGCTGCAAATAATGAATATTTAGTTGGAAACCCATACCCAAGTGCTATTGATGCACATCAGTTTATAGACGATAATGCAGGGATTTTAAATGGAACACTTTATTATTGGGATGATTGGACAACTACAACTCATGTATATAACCAATATAGCGCAGGTTATATAGAGTATACTAAATTAACTCAACTTGGACCAACTTTGCATGATGATTTTGTAGGAACTACTGTAGGGCCAATCGCAAACCCAAGTCCACAAGCTGTTGGAAGATACATACCTGTTGGGCAAGGATTTATAGTGCGTTCTGTTGTGGCTCCATCTACTACTAATGTAGTTTTTAATAACGGTCAAAGAACTTATGTTAAAGAAGGAGTAACTTCTGTGTTTACTAGAAGTTCTGGAAATAGGGTTACTAATGTAAATAATCCTCTAATTAGAATTGGTTATGAGCAACCAAGTGGACGACATCGATATACTGTTTTGGGTTTTACAAATGAAACTACAGATAGTTATGATTATGGTTGGGATGGTGTTGCTAATGATATAGCTCCAAATGATATGTTTTACACAATTGCTAACGACACTCGTTCTTTTGTAATTCAGGCAGGAGCTGCTTTTAATATAGATGCCCAATATCCAATAACTGTTAAAATTCAAGAAGCAGGTGTTCATAAAATTATGATTGATGCTTTAGAAAACTTTACTGGAGATGTTTTTGTGTTTGATGCTGTAACAGGTTTGTCAACAAAAATTAACAACACAAGTTTTGATATTAATTTGCCAGCAGGTACATATGCCAATCGTTTTTCTATTGTATTTAAGCCAGCTAACGTACTTGCTGTTGATGATGAAATAGTAAGTGATTTGCAAGTTTATTATAACGGTAATGAAAATGAAATAGTAATTGATAAACTAAATCAATTAGAAATATCTGATATAAAAATTTACAATGCCATTGGTCAATTAATCACTAGTGTTCAAAAAAATCTTGAAGGGCAACAAACCATAAACATTCCTTTTAAGGTAGCGCAAGGTGTATATATTGTGCAAATAAATTCTAATAAAGGAAAAGGGAGTTTTAAAATTATTAATGATTAAACTAACCTTATTACAAAAAAAAGTGTTTTATTATAAAAACACTTTTTTTTGTTTTAATGCATAAGGATATTAAAAGGAATAAACGAATAATTTTGCTATATGACAAAGTTTGGTGAATTAATAAACTCTAAAGTACCTGTCTTAATTGATTTTTATGAAGAGTGGAATTCAGAAAAAAGTAATTTACATGCTATTTTGCGTGATGTTGCTGCTGCCTTAGGAGATAAAGCCAAAGTGATTAAAATTGATGTAGAGAAAAATGAATCACTTGCTAATGCGCTTCGTATTAAAGGTACGCCTACTTTTATTATTTACAAAGATGGTGAAATGAAATGGCGCCAATCTGGAGACCAAAATGCCAATACGCTTATTGGTTTGGTACAGCAATACGTGTAGTAATTGCAGAAAATTCAAACCCTTTTTTAGCATAATGTTCTAATATTTTTGGTAGTACGAAACGTAATTTATCACTACCTTTTAAACTGTCGTGAAAAACAATAATACTGCCGTTTGATGCGTTTTGAACTACGTTTTGCAAACATGTTTCTTTTGAAATGTACGTGTCAAAATCAGCACTTAAAACATTCCACATTACAATTTGATAACTTAATTGACGCAATTGTTTTGCTTGTTTTGGTTTTAATTTTCCGTAAGGTGGGCGAAATAATTTATTTCCTTTTTCAAAAAAAGAAGCTGTTTTTAAAATATTGTTGATGTATTTTTTGTTTGGTGTTTTCCATCCATTTAAATGATTGTATGTATGGTTGCCTACTACATGGTTTTCTTTCAAAATTTTTTTAAAAAGAGCTGGGTGCTGTTCTATGTTTTTACCAATGCAGAAAAAAGTAGCCTTAGCATTGTACTTGGCTAGTTCTTCTAAAACCCAAGGTGTAATTTCTGGGGTTGGGCCATCATCAAAAGTGAGGTATATACGGTTCTTTTTTGTGCTAAAACGCCACAAATAATTCTTTAAAAGCGTTTGAATTATTTGTGGCGTTTTAACAAAATAAGGTTTCATATACTGCTAATCTTCCATTAAGTTTTTATATAATTTAATGGTGTCAACATAATTATTTCTAATTTTTTCTGAATAACTATCGTCATCAAATTCTACGGTAGTTCTTACAATATTATCATACATTAATAAGTTACGCTCTATATCATCAAAGATTGCTTCTAGATACGAATCGTTAAATTGACTTAAATAATCTAGCTTTTCTTTTAGTTTGCTTATAATTGTTGTGGCAACTTTTCTAGCTTTTTCTTTATCGCCTAATTTGTAATAGGTTTCTATATAGCCCATAACCATTCCGTAGTGTTCAAATTTTTCAATAGGCATTTTTTCTATGGAAAAATCGAGCACCTCTATAGCTTTAATTGTATCGCCCTTTTTTGCAAAAGTTTCTGCCAATCTAATAAGGTTGTTTCTGTAAATAATAGCATTGTTTTTGGTTTCTGTTCCAAGGTAAATATTGTCTGCATTTAAAGCTTTCCAATCAAAGTTTTTCATACGCTTATACATTAACTCTGGGTCTATGCGTCCCATTTCTAAAAAACCACCATCTTTTTTATAGATAGGTACTATTTTATAGGTTACTCCATCTGCTTGAAGGTAATCTTTTAACCATAAGTATTCTTCGGCTGCATTGGCGCCTCCTGTAAAATAAATAGGGTGTTTCCAGTTATTGTTTGCTAACAAATCTAGCATTAAAATTCTGTTTTTTTGAATAGCTTCGTCGATGGTAATATCAATATATGGTACAATTTTGTCGGCATCTTTAGGTTTTACCAGACCGTTTTTTAAAACGGCTTCTTTATTAACAGGAATTCTAATTCTATTGGTTGGAAATACTTTTTCTGGTTTTCCATCTTCATCTAAATCATAAAAAGTGACTTCGTTTTTGCTTTGCATCCAACGCATAAAATCTTTGATTAGCATGACGCTATCTTTTAGTTTTGATGGATATAAATCAGGAATATGATAGGCGACTTCTAAAGAACCATATTTATAATCGTCATGTTTTAATTGTGATGGTATAGGGTCTGCTTCATAGGTTTTACGTTTCATTTGATCTATATACCAGTCGGTATTAAAAAGGCTGGTATTGATTAGTTTTATGTCTGTTCTATGATTTTCTACTTCTTGCATATACCAAAGTGGAAATGTGTCATTGTCACCAATGGTAAACATAATGGCATTTTTGTCGCAAGAATCTAGGTATGTTTTAGCGTTCATTTGAGCTAAATACCGATTAGAGCGATCGTGATCATCCCAATTTTCGAAAGCCATTAATGTAGGTACTGCCAAAAGAGTTATGAATGTTGTAGCAAGCGCAACGGTTTTAGGAGAAGCCATTTTTTTGAAATAATCAAAAATAGCATATACGCCAAAACCAATCCACATGGCAAAAATATAAAAGGAACCTACTACGGCGTAATCTCGTTCTCTAGGTTCGAAAGGTTTAGGGTTGGTATAGAAAATAATGGCAAGACCTGTAAATATAAAAAACAAGAATAGCGTGTAGAACGTTTTTGAATCTTTTTTTACATGATAGAGCACACCAATAAGACCTAAGATTAGCGGAAGAAAATAATAGGTATTTCTGCCTTTGTTATTTTTTATATCTGATGGTAAGTTGGTTTGAGGTCCCAAATGTAATTGGTCTATAAATGAGATACCACTTAACCAATTTCCGTCAAAAATACCTAGCTCACCTTGTATATCATTTTGGCGTCCAACAAAATTCCAAAGAAAATAGCGCCCATACATATATCCAAATTGGTAACTAAACATAAATTTTATGTTTTCAATAAAAGTAGGTCTTCTGGTGCTTTTCTGCGGTATGCCTGCAATGGCTTTGTAGTTTCTAATATTCGCTTCTGATGTAGCAACCATTCTGGGTATAAATCCTTTATGCCTTGAAGAATAATTTGGCAAGGCATTTTTGTAATCATTTACAATTACATATTTACCCGCTTTTTTATCTTTTTCGTATTTAGGTTTTTCATCCTTACTTGGATTATTTTTGTCTAATTCTCTATTGTAGGTTATAGAATAATAGGTGTCATAAAACACATTGCTATCTCCATATTGTTCTCTATTGGCATAGGCTAATAGCTCTCTTGCGCTTGATGGATTGTTTTCGTTTATGGTTGTGTTTGCGTTAGCTCTAATAGGAAGCATGATCCATGATGAAAAGCCAATCATTACAAAAAGCACACATAATATGGCAGTATTTGCGAGCACCTTATTGTGTTTGCGAGTGTAATTAATTCCGTAGTAAAACAATGTAATTAAAACAAGCCCAGCAATGATACTTCCGGTGTTAAAAGGTAAGCCGATGGTGTTTACAAAAAACAATTCAGAAGCACTAAAGAAGCGCAATGTAAAAGGAAATAAAAATTTAAAGACAAATGCTAAGACCAATACTGCAGCTACATTGGCAATGACAAATTGTTTGGGGTTTAGGTTTTTATAATTTTTAAATATGTATATAAAAACAATGGAAGGGATAACAAGTAAAGACAAGATGTGTACACCAAAAGAAAGCCCTACAACATAACTAATTAATAGTAACCATTTATTGCCTTGTGGCATGTGCATTTCTTCTTCCCAACGAATGGCTAACCATAGTAAAAGTGCCATTAAAAATGACGCCATAGCGTACACTTCGGCTTCTACGGCACTAAACCAAAAACTATCTGTAAAAGTGTATGCTAATGCCCCAACTAGACCGCTGCCTAAAATTGCAATCATCTTTTCTTTAGAAATTTCAGATTCTTTTGAGAGGGCTATTTTTTTTACCAAAGCAGTAATAGACCAAAACATAAATAGAATTGTAAAGGCGCTTGCTAAAGCAGACATAAAATTAACCATTTTGGCAATCTGTGTTGCTTCTGAAGTAAACATTGCAAAAAATGCACCTAACATCTGAAACAAAGGAGCTCCTGGAGGATGCCCAACTTCTAATTTTACAGAGGTAGAAATATATTCGCCACAGTCCCAATAACTAACGCTAGGTTCTAGGGTTAGGCTATAAGTAATAAGCGCTATTGCAAAGGTTGTCCATCCTAAGATGATGTTCCATTTTTTATAGTTTGATGTTGGCATAGATTAAAGGCAATAATTATTGATGCGAATGTAGTAATAAAAATAAAATAAGAACGTAAAACAAGCTGTACTTCGTATTAAATTAATGTTAAAGCGTGTTAAATGATAAAATTGCATCAAAAAATTTGTACAATAAAAAGTTTAGATTAAATTTGCACCCTTAATTGTCCCATGGTGTAACGGTAGCACTCCGGTTTTTGGTATCGTCAGTCAAGGTTCGAATCCTTGTGGGACAACAAAAAATCCTCTTAATCTTTTGATTTTGAGGATTTTTTAATTTCAAAAAGAGCATTATAGTTTAAAGGTAACAACAGGTCTAAGCGCATTATTTACTAAATCTTCACTAATATGGTTGGTAAAGAAATTTAAAAGCCCGCTACTTCCATGTGTATGAATGGCAATTAAATCTGTATTTGCGTCTTTAGAAAAACAAAGAATACCTTTTTCTATGCTATGGTCATTGTATATGTTTAACGTATGATTTCCTAGAGAGAAATTGGCAATAAATTGCTTCATTCTCTTTTTAGAATCGTTGGTAGCCTCGAAGTTTTTGGGAGTATTAATATACAGCAAATGAAGTGTTGCGTTAAACGTATTTGCAAAATCTACAACACGTTGAAAGGAATGTTTGGTGTCATCACTAAAGTCTGATGCATAGGTAATATTATCTATTGTAAAATTGTCAATAGGTTTTTTTACAACCAGTACAGGTACCGATGAATTACGAACCACTTTTTCTGTGTTAGAACCAATAAGCATGCCTTGAAGGCCAGTTACTCCATGTGAGCCCATTACAATTAAATCTATATTGAGCTCTTTTTTGTAAGATAATATGCCGCTAAACGCTTTATGAAAGCGCACTTCTTCATTAATTTTTACCCCTTCAAAAAAAGGCAAAGCTTTAAATTCGTCAAATTTATCATGAATTTTTTCCATAAAGAGTAGGGCAGCAGGAGTGCTAGCATTATTGTTAGATCCCATATCTACAATTCCAGAAGGAATCTCTATCATATGAAGTAGAAATATTTCACTATTTGTTTGTTTTGCTATTTTTGCAGCGACTTTTGAGGCGTTTAAGGCTTGTTCTGAAAAATCAATTGGAATAAGAATTCGTTTAATATTCATAAAAATAAAGTTTAGAAGTAGTTGATTTTGATTTACTAAAGATACAAAAAATATTTTTATCAATGACTTCCTAAAGGTTTCAAAAATTATTAAAAAAGAGAATGATTTTTTAAGTATCTCAATTAACTTTAAGTTGCATAACAAAAAGGATCATTCTCTATGTTGAACGTATCACTTTTTGGACAAATAATTCAAAAGTTAAACCATTCAATTTTTAAGAAGTTAGTAAAAGAACTACTAATGTCTGTCTAAAGGCGTAAGACCGTTTCACTATTAGATGAAAGACGAAAGACTTGATTGTAACTATACGATAAACAGTTATTTGAAAATTATGGTTAATGATAGATAGTATAAAATTGTAAAAACAGAAAAAGCAAGGTGTCTATTAAAAAAAAAGCTCTTAGAACCTCTATTAAACATAACTTTTTAGCGTTTTTGTAAATTTTAATCGGACAACAATATAAAAGAACATAAAACAGATAAATGTCAAAAAGAATTTGATAGTTGGCGTACCTTAATTTCATTGGACAAAGTACAAAACAAAAAAAAGAGAAGTAAAACTTTATACACTACTTGATTTTGATGAAAACTTGCCCATTTATGTAAATATTAAAAATCAATACTTCAAACTTTTATCTAAAATTTATTTAGGACGGGGTTGTTATCTGTTTTTACAGTGTTCTCCAAACGCTAGAAGGTTTCTTCCTTGAAACATATAACCATAATTCTCTTATTTTATAGCCTATTAAGAAAACTACCTACTTACCTCAATAATAGTATTTAAGAAAGCTTGAAAGGACTCTTTTTCGAAGTAAATTATTTAGATTTAATCCTCATCTAAAACATCGTCTTCTTTTGGTAAAATAGGAACTCTAGGTTGCTTTAAAGTCTTTTTGTTAGCAATTCTATTTTCTAGTGTTAGCAGTAAAGAAGGTAATAACAATAAGTTAGAAAGCATAGCAAAAAGCAAGGTAATAGATACCAAACCGCCTAAGGCAACGGTACCGCCAAAACTAGAAATGGTAAAAACCAAAAACCCAAAAAACAAAACAATAGAGGTGTAAAACATACTAACGCCCGTTTCTTTAAGTGCAGCAAAAACAGATTTACGTACTTTCCAATGGTTGGCTTGTAGCTCTTGCCGGTATTTGGCTAAAAAGTGAATGGTATCATCTACACTAATACCAAAGGCAATACTAAATACCAAAATGGTAGAAGGTTTTATTGGCACACCCAAATAACCCATTAAACCAGCCGTAATGAGCAAGGGTAAAATATTTGGAATGATAGATATTAAGATCATTCTAAATGACCGAAACATAAATGCCATAAACAACGCAATTAATAAGATAGCAAGCGATAAGGATAATACCAAATTTTTAATTAAATAATTGGTGCCTTTTAAAAACACCAATGCTTTACCGGTTAATGTAACTTCGTATTTATTCTTCGGAAAAACTTTTTTTATGCGGTTTAATAAACGCTCTTCAATTTTTTCCATTTCGCTGGTACCAATATCTTTCATAAAGGTGGTCATACGTGCATAACGCCCGGTACTGTCAACGTAATTTTTAAGTAAATCAGAATTAGTGTCAGAGTTTTTGGTGTAAGAGAGTATCCAGTTTTTATCTTGCGAGGTTGGTAGTTGGTAGCGTTTAGGATCGCCTCTGTAAAAGGCTTGTCGCGTGTATTTTACCAAATTTAAAACAGAAACAGGTTTAGAAAGCTCGTCTATATCTTGTATTTCGGCATCTAATTTATCCATCTTTTTTAAAGTAGACAGTTTCATAATGCCTTTTTCCTTTTTTGCATCAATAAAAATCTCTAAAGGTAAAATGCCCCCAAATTCTTCTTGAAAAAATAAGATGTCTTTATAAAATGTTTTTCCTTTTGGCATATCTTCTATCAAACTACCCGAAACACGTATCATATACACACCAATCATACTAGCAATAATCAATACCAATGCAGTTGTGTAAATGGAAATACGGTGATTACGCACCATGTTTTCCATCCAATTTACGATACCGTCTATCCATTTTTTTTCTAGGTGGCGCAAGTGTTTTTTCTTCGGAATAGGTAAAAAACTGTAAATAATTGGTATCAATACCAAGGCTAAAAAGAAGATGGCCATAATGTTTATAGAAGCTATAATACCAAATTCTTTAAGCAGTTGACTTTTTGTAAAAATAAAAGTTGCAAAACCAGAAGCAGTTGTAATATTGGTCATTAAAGTGGCATTGCCAATTTTAGTAATAACACGTTGTAAAGATTTGGCTTGGTTGCCATGTAATTTGATTTCGTTTTGATATTTGTTAATCAAAAAGATACAGTTTGGCACACCAATAACAATAATTAGGGGTGGTATTAAAGCAGTTAATACAGTAATTTCGTAATGAAACCAACCAATAAAACCAAATGCCCAAATTACACCAATAAAAACGACAGAAAGCGTAATAAACGTTGCTCTAAACGACCGAAAGAAAAAGAAAAAAATACCTGCCGTAACGCCAAATGCTAAAAGCACAAACAAGCCCATTTCATCAATAATATTTTGGGCGTTCATGGTGCGTATATAAGGCATTCCAGAAACTTTTACATCCAAACCACTACGCGCTCTAAACTGTTCTATAAGTGGATTCAATTTTTCAAACACAAAAGTTTTACGAATTGGCGTATTAACAATGTCTTTGTTTAAATAAATAACTGTTTGTATGGTCTGGGTATTTTTGTTGTATAACAAATTGTCAAAAAAAGGCAGTTTTTCAAAAAGCTCTTTTTTTATTTTTTGTACGGCTAAATTTGTTTTTAAATCACCTTTATAAATGGGTTTTGTAACAATTTTTTTCTGTTTGTCATCACGTACCAGTTTTTGAATGTCACCAATACCAATGGTAAAATCTATTTCAGAAAAACTGTCTATCGTTTTTGCCAAATGATTCCATTGGTTAAATTTTTCTGCTTCAAAAACAGTGCTGTCTTTTACGGCTAATAAAATTATGTTGCCTTCTTCACCAAAAAGTTTTAAAAAACGATCGTATTCTATATTTACTTGGTGATCTTTGGGTAATAAATTGGCTTCGGTATAAGAAAAACGCATGTATTGCATTTGATTTGCCAAAAAGGCTGTAATTCCAATAATTAGTAAAAGAATAAGGTATCTTCCTTTGATAATTATTCTAGAAATGCGCGTCCAAAAATTCATTCAAATTTTTAATTTGAGCAAAGGTATTGAAATTAGATGAAAGCTTAAAAGAAAAAGGACTTATTTAAAACCCAAGACTTAAGTGGTAGGTTAGTTTTAACGCAAGGTTGTCACTCCAAATAGGATTTGTATAGCTTCCTAGGCGATAAAAACTGCTGATACCAAAACCTTTAAATAGCTTGTTAATTTCAAAACCGCTTTCATAATACCCGCGATTCATTTTCTGAAAAGTAATTCCTAAATGATCACCTGGGTTTTGAATATTTCCAAATGCAAGCCTTGAGACCAAGGTAAGTTGTGGTTTGAATTTTTTTCCGAAGTTAAAACTTTTAAAGGCATGTTTTACCTGTAACATGGCATATTTGTCAGAAATAAATTCGTTGTAACCCATGGTTTCAAAACTATTTTTTCCGGCAAAAGTAGTGCGCCAAATCCACGGACTTTTATAGGTGTAATTAGGTGTTGCATTGTATAAGTGAGTAAGCGGTGCATCTCCAATCACCATGCCACCTTGAAGTAAAAAAGACGTAGTAGCTTTTTGTAAACGCTTGATAGTGTAAAGGGTTTTTAGATTGATTTGGGTAAAGTTAAAATCGCTTTCTAGAACGTTTTTAAAACTATGTCTAAGTTGTAAATGAAACTTCGGAAACCTGTTTTTTACGGTAATCTTTCCTGTAGGAGCATTCATAAATGTACTAAATGGGCTATAATAAAAGTCTGCCGTAGCCATACTTAATTTATACGAATTTGTTAGTGGATTTACATTGGCATGTGTGTAGGTAAATGTTGGTGTGTAAACGCCAGTACGCAGTTGTAATACTGACTCTAAATTAGATTTAATGTCGTGTTTTATAAAAATATTCCACGTTCTGTGATTGTAAAAATGTAATAAATTTAGTTTTCTAGGGTTGCTAATAGAAAGACCATTTTTTGTGATTAAAAAATCTAAAGCAGCTGCCTCTTTTAAATCGTTTACGTGATTTGCACCTAGCCACGTATTGCTTTCTTTATTTAAACGCACAGCAGCACCTACTTTGTATTTATAAGCTTTGTCTTTGGTTCCATATGCCAAATAGCCTTCTAAGTAATAGTTGCGAGAAAGGCTTTCATTTGTTTTTCCGCCCACTCCAAGGCGTAAGCCTTCATAATTATTAAGCGCCAAAATCTTGCTTATATCTAGGTCTAAATATTTGGTATGAAAATATCCTTTTAGCAGTTTTCTACCCAATACTATTTTTTTTTCAATACCTTCTTTTTCTACAATACTATCAAGGTATGTGTACGCCATTTTTCCTCTTTGAGTAATGCTGTCTATTCTGTTATTTTTCCAAAAAAGTTCGCTTTTGCTGTTTGCATCATCTGTAAAAGTGATGCTTGTTGCTGCTTTTTTTAGGTGTACAGGTTGGTTTATTTCAATATTGTAAAAGGTAGTTTTATTAATAAAATAGATTTGATTGTCGGCATTGTTGGGATTTTCTTTTTTTATAAAAGCCTTTGGTTTTTTTGGTAGACTATCTTTCTTAGCAGTATTATCTAGTACAACCATTCCGCCAAGGATAGACATTTTTCCTTTTCCTTTCCCTTTTTTCATAAGTACGCTGGTTTGCTTGGGAAACCATATTTTTTCTGAAGGAAAATATTCAAAATCTTGTGAAGCTTTTATAAAAATAGACGCTCTAAGTTCTGCAACAGCTTTTGTAATAGCAAAAGTTTTAGTGTCAATATAAAGCAAACCTTCCATGCCTTGTAGTTGACTTTTTCTTTTGGGTTTGTAATGAATCATATAAGAATTTCCAAAGCCATTTTGCACAGTATCTAATATTTTAAAACGGTATTTCTGAAGTCCGTTTTTGGCAATGGGGTTGTTATATGCTGTACCTAAAATACTGTATTTTTCTTTATAAAATGAAAAGTCTTGCATGTTGATGGCAAGTATTTCATAAAGCGGTTGTTTAAAACCTGCCATTCTAGAAGCCAATATTATTTCTTTTTTATTTTTTCCTTTTACAAAGCGGTGTTCGGCAATTTTTTCTGAAATGTATAAATGGTATTTACTGATTTCTTTTTTGAATTTGTAATTGGTAGAATCTAGTTTTGCAAAGGTCTTTTTGCCATTGGTTACTTTGTATATAGTATCAATTTGTGTGCTAATAGAGTCTGGATTTGCGGTGACTAATAATTTGGTATACGCTTTCAGTTTAAAACTGTTGAGTGCTTTTTGCACATCGTTTTGGTTTTTATGTGCAATGGTGTTTTTAATGATTTGTATTGCTGGGTTTATGCCTTTGGCAGCGATAACAACATCACCAATGCTTTCTTGCAAAGGTTGCAATGCAATAAGGATGTGTTTTTTATTAATGTTTGTTATGGTTTTACTTTTATAACCAACATAAGATATGGTAATGCTATTAAAATTATTTTTTGTGTTGAGGTAAAAGTTACCATCTATATCTGTGGTAACGCCTTGGTTGTTATTGGTAAGTATGGTTGCAAAAGGTAAAGTTTCTAAAGTGATACTATCTTTTACTGTACCAGAAAGTGCTTGTTGTGCACTACATATGATAGGAAAAAAGAGTATAAAATAAAGAAATTTCATTGGGTGTTTATTTCTAGCTAAGATGCAATAAAAAAACACTCTAAAAGAGTGTTTTAAATCAAATTATAAAAAATTTAACGTTTGGTGAGTTGTTAAACTTTCATAATTTCGGCTTCTTTTACAGTAAGTAATTCGTCAATTTTTTTAATATACTTATCTGTAAGATTTTGTACGTCTGCTTCTGCACTTTTTGTTAAATCTTCGCTGATGTCTAGTTTCTTAATTTCAGAATTGGCATCTTTTCTAGCATTACGAATACTAATTTTATCGTGTTCTGCTGCTGCTTTGGCTTGTTTTACTAATTCGCGTCGACGTTCTTCTGTAAGTACAGGCACATTAATAAGGATGCTCTCACCATTATTCATTGGGTTAAAGCCTAAATTGGCAATCATAATGGCTTTTTCAATTTCTTGAAGCATTGGTTTTTCCCATGGTTGAATAGAAATGGTACGTGCATCGGGTGTATTAACATTGGCAACCTGTGTTAAGGGTGTTAAAGATCCGTAATAATCTACTTTAACACTACCAAGCATGGCTGGTGATGCTTTGCCGGCACGTATGTTTCGTAATTCTTTTTCTAAATGTTCTATAGCGTGATCCATTTGTTCTTTGGCGCTGTCTATAACAAAACTAATTTCTTCGTTCATAATGTGTAATTTAAAGTTTTATTTTGGGTATTAAAAACTCATTTATGTTCTAGTTATCAACTTTCGTTCCAATATTTTCTCCTGAAACTAACTTTAAAAGATTGCCTTTGGTATTCATATCAAAAACAATAATGGGTAACTTGTTTTCTTGACTTAAGGTAAAGGCTGTTGTGTCCATTACTTTTAAGCCTTTTTTAAGGACGTCTTCAAAAGTGATATTAGAAAATTTTGTGGCGTCTTTAAATTTTTCTGGATCTGCTGTGTAAATACCATCTACACGTGTTCCTTTTAAAATAACATCGGCGCCAATTTCTATGGCTCTTAAAACGGCTGCAGAATCTGTTGTAAAATACGGGTTTCCTGTACCGCCTCCAAAAATAACAACACGCCCTTTTTCTAAATGACGCATGGCTTTTCTTCTAATAAAAGGTTCGGCAATTTCGTTAATTTTAATGGCGGTTTGTAGGCGAGTAGGCACATTGGCATCTTCTAGGGCGCTTTGCAATGCCAATCCGTTTATGACGGTTGCAAGCATGCCCATATGATCACCTTGTACACGATCCATGCCGTTACTAGCACCTGCAACACCTCTAAAAATATTACCGCCACCAATAACTATGGCGACTTCGATACCTTTATCTGTTACTTCTTTTATTTCTTGCGCATATTCGGCAAGTCTAATAGGGTCTATACCGTATTGGCGTTCGCCCATGAGGGCTTCTCCACTTAATTTTAATAAAATTCTTTTGTAGTGCATGCTTTTTTTATAGGTGTTACAAATATAGAACTTAATAGTGAACAATAAAAAAACCTTAAAGAAATTTCTTTAAGGTTTTTTTTGTGAATTTTACAAAACCATTGATATTCATAAAAGTGTTTTTTTTACTGCTTAATAAGTCTATATGTATTAAAAAATGCTAAAAATCTTAAGGAAAAAGGA
>CAMZLD010000074.1 GCA_947311635.1 uncultured Flavobacteriaceae bacterium
ATGCTTGTAATCAATATTCTTTACCTGCATTAAGCATAAATAATAATTTTTATACCGGGCCTGGAGGCACTGGAACCCAACTTAATGAAGGTGATATCATTACCACTACTCAAACAATTTATATTTATGCTGTTTCCGCTACAAATCCAACCTGTACAGATGAAAGTAACTTTACAATTACAATTCACCCATTGCCTACTATCAATTCTGTTTCTAATATTGAAGCCTGTGGAAACACTGTTGGAATGGGAGAATTTGACACAACAGATGTTGAATCTCAGGTTATAGGCACTCAAACAGGGCTAACTGTTACGTATGAAGATGCTGATGGAAATCCTTTGCCAAGTCCTTTGCCTAACCCAATGACTTCTGCAGAACAAACAATAACGGTTATCGTTACCACAAGCAACAATTGTTCTTCGACCACAACTTTCGATCTAGTTTTAAAAGCCCAATCAGATTGTAGCTTAATATTTCCTGAAGGTTTTTCACCAGATGGAGACGGTATTAATGATACTTTTGAAATAGGAAACCTTACAACACTTTACCCTCAATATACGATCGAAATTTTTAACCGATGGGGGAAAAATGTGTTCAATGGAAACATCAATACCGGAGATTGGAATGGAAAAAAAGATGGCACAGGAGAATTGGTACCCGTTGGCGTGTATTATTACATTATCAACCCACACGACCCAAATAAAAAACCTATTCAAGATAGACTATACATTAGTAGATAACTATTTATAAAATAAAAACATGAAACATAAAATATATATATTACTTTTCTTTATTGGATGCAATCAATTACTGTTTAGCCAACAAGACCCTCAATTTACACAATACATGTATAATATGAGTGTTATTAACCCTGCTTACACAACCAGTAATATAGGAGTTATAAATATTGGTGCCTTATACAGATCTCAATGGGTTGGAGTAAAAGGTGCTCCAAAAACAGGAACTCTATTTTTGCATACACCAATAAATGAAAAAATTGAGGTGGGTATATCTTTTATAAATGATGATATCGGAGATATTGTAAAAGAAAATAAAATTTCTGGTGATTTTGCTTATAAAATAAATCTAAGAGAAAAACATGCCTTATCATTTGGGCTTAAAGCTGGAGTATCACTCTATGATGCAAACATTTCTAACGGAAATATAGATTTAGTTGACCCTTCAGATCCAAACTTTAGTAGAAATATAAATAAATCATTTTTTAATATAGGTGCTGGTGTGTATTATAATACAGATAAATTATATTTAGGTGCTTCAATACCAAATATATTAAAAGAATCATATTTAGAATTAAATAATGGTGTTGCTCAAGGTGTTAAAGAAAACCATATGTTTTTTACTGGAGGGTATGTCTTTACACTAAGTGATAAATTTAAATTTAAACCAGCGTTTATGGCACGTTTTTCAAAAGCAACAGATCCATCTATTGATATAACTTCTAATTTTCTGTATAAAGACAGCGTTGAATTTGGTATTGGCTATAGATTAGATGATTCTATAAATGGATTGGTTAATTTTAAAATATCTCAAATGCTTAGACTTGGATACGCCTATGATTACACTACGTCAAACTTAGGAAACTATAGTAATGGTTCTCATGAAGTTTTTTTATTATTTGATATAGATGCAAATAAGAATGGCTATGATAAATCTCCGCGTTTCTTCTAAATTTAAAATCAAAAAAATGAAAAAATACATACTCTCATTCATAGTATTAACTTTTAGCTTTTCAATCATGGCTCAAAGCCTTTCAAAAGCTAATAAACTCTTTAAGCGTAGACATTATGTAGAGGCCGCTAAATTGTACACCGAAATTGCTGCAAAAAAACCTTCAAAAGAAATTTTTGAAAAATTGGGTGATTCTTATTTTTTTAATTCTAAAATGAAAGAAGCTTCAACTTGGTACGGTAAATTAGCATCTGAATACCCAGACGAAATCAATGCCACATCTGTTTTTAGATACATTCAAACCCTAAAAAGTCTAAAACAATATGAAAAAATTGATGATTGGACCAGAAAGTACAATGAAATATCAATGACTGCAAAATTAGATCCAACCAAAACAATAGATCTTGTAAAAAAACTTTCGCACTCTATTATTAAAAATATTGGAATTGTAAACCTAGCTTCAAACAGTAAAAATTCAGATTTCGCACCTGCATTTTACAATGACAAGATAATATTTGCTTCTGCAAGAAAGAACAATGCAAAAGTTTATAGTTGGAACCAACAACCTTATCTAGATTTATACACCGCTACAGTAAATAATGAACACAATACTACCAATGCATCAAGTTTTTCAGAAAATTTAAATTCTGACCTTCATGAAGCTTCAGTGGCGTTTACAAATGACGGAAACACAATCTATTTTACACGTAACAGTAAAGTGAAAGATGAACGTAAAGTATCGCACCTTAAAATTTATAAAGCAATAAAGCAAAATGGTATTTGGACTTCCATTACAGAGTTACCCTTTTCTAGCAACTCGTATTCTGTAGCACATCCTACGCTTAATAAAGATAATACAATTATGTATTTTTCTTCAGATATGCCTGGATCACGAGGTAGTTTTGATATTTATAAAGTTGCTATCAAACCTGATGGAACTTTTGGAAAACCTAAAAATTTAGGAAAAAATATTAATACTAAACAGAGGGAACAATTTCCTTTTATTTCAGAAAATAATGACCTCTATTTTGCTTCTGAAGGGCATCCTGGATTAGGCGGTTTAGACATCTTTAAATCAACTCTAGAAAACGGAAAATTTTCGAAACCGAAAAACTTAGGGATACCTTTTAATAGCAATATGGATGATTTTTCTTTTATTATAAAAGAAAAAGAACAAACTGGGTATTTTGCTTCTAACAGATTAGAAGGACAAGGAGATGATGATATTTATAGTTTTTATATCGAAAGCCTTGTGCTATTTGGAAAAGTAATTGACAAAACTACAGGAGAGCTAATTCCTGGTGCAGACGTAACCCTTTTTGATGCAAATGGAAAAGTTTTAGATACAAAAAACGTTGGTGACAAAGCGTATTATGAATTTAATCTAGACCCAAATACATCTTATTCTATAAAAGGTACAAGAGATTTATACTTACCTTCTACTATTGATTTTGAAACCGATTACAAAGGCGATTTAAATAAAAATATTCTTTTAGAACTAATTACCTATGTAGATGCAGAACCAAAAATCGAAATAGTAAACAAAAAACCTCAAATAGTATTAAACCCTATTTATTTCGATTTTAATAAATGGAATATTCGACCAGATGCAGCTAAAGAACTCGACTATGTTGTTGCCATGATGCAAAAGTATCCTGAAATGGTAATTGCCATCGGATCACATACAGATTCTAGAGGAAAAGCTAGTTACAATATGATCTTATCAAGTAAAAGAGCTACATCAACACTAAACTATATTATTAGTAAAGGTATAAATCCTGCAAACATATCTGCTCAAGGTTATGGCGAAAGCCAGCCTGTTAATAACTGCGAAAATCACTGTACAAAACAAGATCATGAACTTAATAGACGCTCAGAGTTTGTTTTAGTAAAATAACATGAAATAATACATCTCAAAAAGCTTCTCATGAATGAGAAGCTTTTTTTTGGCGCATTTTTTGCTACTAAATAAATACGTACTTTAGTATCGTGGTAATTGTCCTTTAGGCATTACTATTTTAAAAACAAATCGATGAAAAAATCTGCACTCATTCTATTTATGTTAATCTGCTTTTCTAACTTCTCTAACGCTCAATCTCAAAACAGTTATACATCTATGTGGGAGCAGGTATATCAATTTGAATTAGAATCTTTACCAAAATCTGCTTTAAAAATAGTAGAAAAAATCTACAGTAGTGCAAAAAAAGAAAACAATACAATACAAATAACCAAAGCAATTATTTATAAGTCGAAATTTGCTTTACTGTTAGAAGAAAATGCGCAATTAAAAATTATTTCAGAATTAAAGCAAGAAATTAAGCTTGCCCAAAGTCCTTCAAAAAATATATTAGAAAACATTTTAGCCAAATGGTACTGGCAATATTATGAGCAAAATAGATATCGATTTTACCAACGCACTAAAACAGCAAAAAAAATAGATGCTGTTGATTTTAGAACTTGGGACTTACAAACCTTGTACACAGAAGTACATACACACTACCAAAACTCATTAAAAAACGCCACATTATTACAAAATACTGCCCTAAGACCTTTTAGTGAATTATTACAAAATCAAAAAGATTCTCAAAAATACAGACCTACTTTATTTGATTTTCTTGCACATAACGCCTTAGAATTTTATGCACAAACCGAGTTAAACATCACAAAACCTGCTTATAAATTTGAATTAAATAATGCCAGCTTTTTTAACGTCGCTAAAGACTTTATAAAACAACAAATAACAACCAAAGACACCCTTTCTTTACAATTTAATTCATTGCTGATTTATCAAAACCTCATCAAGTTTCATTTAAAAAATAAAAATACCATTGCACTTGCATCGATAGACTTAGAACGTTTAAACTTTATAAAAAAGCACAGTACTGTAGCAAATAAAAAGCTTCTTTTTGAAGAAACTTTACATCTAGCATATCATACTTACAAAGATTCTGAAGCATCTGCAATGTATGGTTTTGCTTTAGCAAACCTGTATTTTAATCAAGCAAAAAACTACAATCCGAAACATAAAAAAACTGCAGATCAATTTAAAAACAAAGAGGCTTTACAACTTTGCAAAGCAATTATTCAAAAATTTCCGAACACAAAAAGTGCACAATTTAGCAAACAATTAATTGCCGTAATCGAAAACCCAAGCTTACAAATTACTTCAGAAGAAATCTTACCAATTAACAAAAAATCAAAACTATTAATACGCTATAAAAATCTTGATAAATTATATTTTACTGCTTTTCGTATTACAAAAAAACAACGTCAAAAGTTTCATAAAATCTATAATGACTCAACCAAAATAGCTTTTATCAATAAATTAAAAGTTGCCAAAAAATGGAACAATCCATTAAAAACAGAAGGCGATTTTCAACAACACAGCACAGAGGTTATAGTACCAGAATTTACAAACGGCATGTATCTTATTGTAGCTTCTAAAACAAATAGCTTAGATAAAGACAAACTATATGCAACTGCTTTTACGCAAAGCTCTAATCTAGTTTTAATAGAAAAAAGTGTAGGCACAAAAATGATCTACCAAGTTGTTGATAGAAACACCGGAAAACCTATAGAAGGTGCCAAAATAACGTTACGTAACTACAAAGAAACACGTTATCGATATGAAAAAGCCTATCATAAAACTTTTACAAGCAATGTCAATGGTGAGTTTATTGTGAATGCTAATAACTATTACAGAAATTTAGAAGCAACGGTACAATACAAAGGTGATAACGCTATTTTTAATGGCTTTTATATTTACCAAAGAAGAGAGCCGAGAAACTACAAACGAACACAAGAAATTACTTTTTTATTTACAGACCGTAGCATTTATCGTCCAGGTCAAACAGTGTTTTTTAAAGGAATTGTACTAGATAAAAAACAAAACAAATCGAATGTAGTTGCCAATCAAAATGTTACTGTAAAATTAACAGATGCAAACGGTCAAGAAGTAAAAACTACTGCATTTACAACCAATTCATTTGGCTCTTTTGCTGGAGAATTTATACTGCCAAGCAACGGCCTTACAGGTAATTTCTATTTAAGCGCCAATAACCATAATAATTACTACGGAAATGTGAGCATTTCAGTAGAAGAATACAAACGTCCAAAATTTGAAGCCAATTTCAAACCCATTACAGAGACTTTCAAAATAAATGACAGCGTGCTCGTTATAGGAGAAGCAAAAGCCTTTGCGGGCAGTGTTATTTCTGATGCTAAAGTAATATATAGTGTGCGACGAAAAGTAAATTATCCGCGCTGGTGGTATTGGTACCGCCCGCAATTTACTTCTGAAGCACAAGAAATTAAACATGGAGAAACCTCAACAGATGCCAATGGAAACTTTAAAATCACCTTTAAAGCACTAGCAGATACCAGTACTAACAAAAAAGATTTACCCGTTTTTACTTATGAAATTACTGCAGATATTACAGATATCAATGGCGAAACACGAAGTACAACCACAAATATAAAAGTTGGCTATCATACTACCCTAGCAGAAATTACCATTACAGAAAGATTGGATAAAAACAATAAAGAAAATACTTTTGAAATACTAACCAAAAACCTCAATGGCGAAAAAGTAAATAGTAAAGGAAGCGTTAAGATATACAAACTAGAAGCGCCCAAATATGTCTTACGTTCTAGACCTTGGAAAGCGCCAGATTATCAAGTAATTTCAAAAGACAACTACCAAGAATATTTTAAACATGATGCGTATCAAGACGAAGATAACAGCATCAATTGGAAAAAAGGCAAGAAGGTGTACGATAATACTTTTGACACTTCAAAAAAGACCAAATACGATTTAAAAAAGACCAAAAAATGGACTTCTGGAAAATACCTCATCATTGTAGCGACAAAAGATAATAACGGATTGGAAGTAAAAGACCAGCAACGCTTCGAAGTCTTTGCAGAAAATGATAAAACAGTTGCAGACAATCAATTATTTACCATTAGCACTAATAAGGAGAGCTACAAACCAGCAGAAAATGTTGAATTACGTCTTGGCTCAGCATCTAAAAACATGTATATAACCCTTGTTGTAGAGAAAAATAACCAACTTGTTCATTCAGAAATTATTCATTTACAAAACGAAATCAAAACAATTCGTATTCCTGTAAAAAACAATGATTTAGGTGGGTTTTCAGTACATTATCAATACGTAAATTACAATAGTTTTGGCAGTGGTAATAGCCGAATATCAGTGCCTTACCCCACCACTGACCTACAAATTGAAGCCAGTACTTTTAGAGATAAATTACAACCAAACCAAGAAGAAACTTGGAAATTTAATATCAAAGGTGCAAAAGGAGAAAAAGTAACTTCAGAGCTTTTAGCTGCAATGTATGACGCCTCTTTAGATATGTTTAAACCACACCAATGGCGTTTTAACCCAATAAATTACAGCTACTACTATCCAACTATTTCAAGTAATGCTCAGCATAGTATTCAGAATACCTCTTTTAACATTCAAAATATTCCGTATCGAAGTTTTTATGCTCAAAATCAAAAATTTGACACCTTTAATTGGTTTGGTTTTCACATGTATAACAGATGGCAAAACAATCAATACTTACGTACTTTAAAAATGATACGCAAAGACTATGATTATATAATTACTGGTCAAATACAAGATACGCAAGGTCCTTTGCCTGGAGTTAACATAATTATCAAAGGCACTAATTTTGGAACAATAACAGATTTTGATGGCAATTATAGTATTAAAGTTAAAAAAGGCGAAACCTTACAATTTAGTTTTATAGGCTACACTACTGTAGAAAAAAAGATTGAAAACTCTAACAGCATTCATCTAACTTTAGAATCAGGAAATGATGAACTAGAAGAAGTAGTTGTGACAGCCTTATCTGGAAAAGTTGCAGGTCTGAAAATTAGAGGTAAAAGCAGCATAGCAAAAAAAGAAATGTTAAGATCTGCACCCGCACCACAAGTAATGGCAATGACAGAATCAGAAGAAATTGTTGAAATGGATGCAGTAGAAGAAGGTAATACAAATAATACTGATCCATCAGATAAGAAAAAAGCAATTGCTAAACCTGATTTTTCTGAGGTAAAAATTCGTAAAAACTTGCAAGAAACTGCTTTTTTCTTTCCGCAATTACAAACAGACAGTAAAGGCAATGTAAGTTTTAGTTTTACAACACCAGAAGCATTAACACGATGGAATGTTAACCTATTAGCACACACAAAAGAAGGTTGTTCTGCCCAAAAAAGCTTACAAACCGTTACGCAAAAAGAATTGATGGTACTACCAAATGCACCACGTTTTTTACGTGAAAGTGACACGCTAGTTTTTGCAAGTAAAATTTCAAACCTTACAAGTAAAACCTTAACGGGTATAGCCGCTTTACAACTTACAGACGCCGTTACTGGTAAAAACATTGACACATCATTACAAAACACCAAAAGTAATCAAACCTTTACAGTAGACGCCAAAGGCAATACCAATATCAATTGGAAACTTATCATCCCTAGCGGCATACAAGCAGTACAATACAAAGTCATTGCAAAAGCAGGTACTTTTTCTGACGGAGAGCAAAATGCCTTACCCGTTTTATCAAACAGAATGTTGGTAACAGAAACGCTACCAATGTGGGTGCGCTCTAACCAAACCAAAATATTTACTTTAGACAAGCTTAAAAACAATACGTCTAAAACACTTGTAAACCATAGATTGACCTTAGAAATGACGTCAAATCCAGCTTGGTACGCTGTACAAGCTTTACCGTATCTAATGGAATATCCATATGAATGTGCAGAACAAACATTTTCACGCTTTTACGCCAACAGTTTAGCGAGCCATATCGCGAATTCAAATCCTAGAATCCAAGAAGTTTTTAACCAATGGAAAAATAGTGATGCTTTACTTTCTAATTTAGAAAAAAATCAAGCATTAAAATCGTTGATTATTCAAGAAACGCCTTGGCTTAGAGATGCACAAAGTGAAACCGAACAAAAAAAACGCATTGGTTTACTGTTCGATTTAAACCATATGAGCAATAATCTACAGTCTGCCCTACGCAAACTTGAACAAATGCAACGCAATGATGGAGCTTGGGGTTGGTTTCAAGGTAGTCGTTATCCAAACCGTTACATTACCCAACACATAGCAACTGGTTTTGGGCATTTAAACAAGCTACAAGTTTCTGTAAATGACAAGGCAAGTAAAATGATTAACAATGCTGTTTCTTTTTTAGATAAAGAACTCATAAACGATTATAATAAACTAATAAAACAAGCGAAAAAAATTCGGAAAAAAGCAAAAACCAAAGCGAAGGGATTGGCCGCAGAAAAAGCCTATTTAGCACAAGATCATACCAGTTATTTTCAACTGCAATTTTTGTATATGCGTAGTTTTTATAATGAAAAACACATATCAAAATCATTGCAAAAAGCCATGGATTATTACATTGCACAAAGCCAAACTTATTGGTTAAAACGCAACTTATATTCAAAAGGAATGATTGCCTTAATTCATTACAGAAACAATAACATATCGTTTGCAAATAGCATTTTAAAATCATTAAAAGAAAATAGTATCACTTCAGAAGAATTGGGTATGTATTGGAAAGAAAACACACCTAGTTGGTACTGGTATCAAGCACCAATAGAAACCCAAGCCTTACTAATTGAAGCTTTTTCTGAAATTTCTTCGGAAACAAAAACCATAGACAACCTTAAAGTATGGCTGCTAAAAAATAAACAAACCAACCGTTGGAAAACCACCAAAGCAACCACAGAAGCTGTATATGCCTTGCTATTACAAGGTAGTGAGTGGCTTGCTATTGATGAGCAAGTAGAAGTACAAATAGGAAAACAAAAAATAACACCTTCTAAACTACAAAATGTGCAGCTAGAAGCAGGAACTGGTTATTACAAAACAAGCTGGAATGCTTCTGAAATTTCGCCAGAAATGGCAAGTGTAACCATTAGCAAAAAAGACAAAGGCATTGCTTGGGGCGGTTTGTATTGGCAATATTTTGAAGATTTAGACAAAATTACTACTGCGGAAACACCGCTTCAATTAAAGAAAAAATTATTCTTAAAATCTAATGCTGCCACCGGTAAAGAGCTTTCAGAAATAACTGCTAAAACCAAACTTAAATTGGGCGATTTAATTACGGTTAGAATAGAATTACGCTGTGACCGACAAATGGAATTTATCCACATGAAAGACACACGAGCAGCAGGACTAGAACCTGTTAATGTTTTATCACAATACAAATGGCAAGATGGCTTAGGCTACTACGAAAGCACTAAAGATGCAAGCACCAACTTTTTTATAAGCCATTTACCAAAAGGTGTATTTGTGTTTGAATATGATTTACGGGTAAATAATACGGGTAATTTTTCTAACGGAATAACCACCATACAAAGTATGTATGCTCCAGAATTTTCTAGTCATAGTGAAGGTATTAGAATTAGTGTGAAATAAAATATTTATCATAATAAAGCGTTTAATTTTTGTAACTATAATAATCAATATGAAAAATACAAAAAGAATAAGTCTAATCATTGCTTTCTTTATAACGGGTTTTACAACATTACAAGCACAAGAAATAGCAGGAAATACTATAGGTTTGCGCTTTGGATCTAACAATGGTTTTGGTGGTGAAATTACGTACCAAAGAGGTTTGAATGAAAACAACCGTTTAGAATTTGATCTTGGTATTAGAAGCAACAACAATTATAGCGCTTTTAAATTAACTGGTATTTATCAATGGGTTTGGACTATAGAAGATCAATTTAATTGGTTTGCTGGTGTTGGTGGTGGCTTAGGTTCTTGGAGCTATAAAACAGGCTCTGCATTTGGCAATAATTCATCTACAGTTTTGTATGCTGCAGGAGATATAGGTGTTGAATATAATTTTGATATTCCCTTGTTAATTTCATTAGATTATAGACCAGAACTAGGCTTTGGTGATTTATATGATGGCTTTAATTCTGATGTAGCCTTGGGATTAAGATACCAATTCTAATTTACTAAAACTCACTAAAAAAGGCTACCAAAATTTTGGTAGCCTTTTTTTTATGGGTGTAATCTTGTTGGAGTATCTGTATAGTCAACAATACTTTTAAACCTATTTGCAATGGCTTTAATGCTATTTAGTCGCTCCTTAATTTCATTATAAGAACATGTCAATCAAGTTAATACGTCAAAAAAAAGCATTATTTTA
>CAMZLD010000075.1 GCA_947311635.1 uncultured Flavobacteriaceae bacterium
AGACTGTTACGAAAACGTGCTAAATTAGATGATGTGATTGCTTATGAAAATTTAGTAGCCCAAAATGATAGTATCTTAAAGCTTGTTCAAATGACCAAAGATCAACAAACAGCAGTCTTTGAAAATTACATTGCAGCACTGAAAGCACAAGAAGAAAAAGAACAGATTATTGCAGAAAACGCCAGTCGTTATAACGGATCAAATACAGGTTCTGGTGCGCAGACAATAGGTAATACCACTAAAGGAAAATGGTATTTTTACAATGTGCAATCTGTTGGCTTTGGCAAACAAGAATTTAAAAAACGTTGGGGCAATAGACCCTTAGAAGACAATTGGAGATTGTCAGACAAAACAACGCTAAACGTTAAAGACAATGCCGTTGTTGGCGCAAATAAGATAGACGCTTCTAAAAAATACGATGTAGCCTATTATTTAGAAAGAATACCAACAAAAAAAACGGTTATTGATAGCATTTCTAGCACCAGAAACAACGCCTATTACCAGTTAGGACTAATTTATAAAGAACAGTTTAAAGAAAACCTGTTAGCCTTAACTCGCTTAGAAAAATTACTTACCTTTTCGCCTAAAAAAGCATTGGCATTGCCAGCCAAATACCATCTGTATAAAATTTATAAAGAAATGAATAGTGCAAGGGCTGCCATTTTTAAAAATGATATTATTCAAAATTATTCAGATTCTAAATACGCATCAATTCTTCAAAACCCAGAAGCGTATGTTGCTTCATTAGAAGACGAAACCGAAGCAGAAAAAGTGTATAAAAAAACTTTTTCAGACTATAAAGAAGAGCGTTTTAAACAAGTAATTGAAGCTTCAGACAAAGCAATTAACCAATTTGCAGAAAATGACATCGTACCAAAATTCGAACTACTAAAGACATACGCTTTAGGAAAAACAAAAGGATTAGAGGCCTTTAAAGAAGGGTTAGAGTTTGTTGCCAAAAACTACCCAAACACCATTGAAGGCAAACACGCTCAAGATGTGTTAGACACTTTAAACGGAAAAGGGAAAAATAAAAAAACCCTAGAAAAAGAGCATATGAAAGAGCTTATGAAAAACTCAAAAGGAAAAGGCAGAAATGGGTATAAAGGACGTGCGCCAAAAAAATTAGATCCTCGTGGGATTTCAAGACAAGAGCAAATAAAAGCAAAAGAAGACAAAAAGAAAAGCATTGGAAAAAAGATATAAAAAACAACCAAAACAGTTTAATTATGTTCAATGATAAAAAAACAACCCAAAAAAATACATTAGAAATAAATAGAATTTCAAACGGAACCACTATTGTTGGTGATATAGTGTCTGAAAGTGATTTTAGAATAGACGGCACTATAGAAGGCTCAATAAAAACATCTAAACGTGTAATTATTGGAAAGGCAGGGAAAGTTCAAGGAAGCGTTTTTTGCCAGAACGCAGATATAGAAGGTACCTTTTCGGGCAATCTAACCGTGACAGAAATGTTAACCTTAAGGTCTTCTGCCGTTATAACAGGTGAGGTCGTTATAAGCAAACTAGCAGTAGAGCCAGGAGCTTCATTTAATGTAACATGTAGCATGAAAACTACCGTAAAAGACATGCATGCAAAAGCCACCAAAAAAACCGCTTAATAAATATTTAGTACTTACAGGTATTTCCTTTCAAATGGGAATTACTATTTATTTGTTTATTTACTTCGGAAAAAAACTAGACCTAAATTATTCAAATGGAGGTAAATTATTTACAATTATTTTCACCCTGTTGGGGTTAGCCATTTCATTGTATAACCTATTAAGACAATTAAATAAAATAAATCAAGAAGATAGTTAATGTTAAATTTTAAAGCCTTTTTCTTCAATTTAACCATAGTGCTAGTTGTTGTGTTTGCATTGCATTTATCAATGTTATATTATTTAAAATTACCGCTATTTGACCATAAAATTATTGGCGCGTATCTTTTTAATTATATACTAACATTATCCGTTTATTTTTTACTTCATAAAAAATCAAAAACGCAGCAAGAACAACTAGGCTTTTTATTTATGGCAGGTAGTTTTTTGAAATTTATTTTCTTTTTTTTATTGTTTTACGGTTCATATAAAGCAGATGGAAAGATAGAACGAATAGAATTTTTAACCTTTTTTACACCTTATTTAGTCTGTCTTTTTTTAGAAACTTATACACTCTCTAAAATGCTCAATAAATAATCCTAAAAATTATTTTTGGTTCCAATTTAAAACGTTAACTTTGCCCCGATTTTAAAGACACTAGAATCCATGAGTGATATGCAAAGAAAAACCGTACTAAATATACTTACTTTATTTCTATTTACACTTGCTTTTCAAGTAAATGCACAGCACGGTGACCATGAGGTTGCGCAATCTCAAAATCAACACGAAGTTGTTAAGCATAAAGGTCATGAAAAGCCACAAGGTATTAAAGAACAAATCAAGGCAGATATCAAACATCACTTGTTAGACTCTCATGATTTTCATATTTGGCAAAACATCAG
>CAMZLD010000076.1 GCA_947311635.1 uncultured Flavobacteriaceae bacterium
CAATTACGAAGTATGCTTGGACTTAATGTACAAGGAAGTTCTGTAAAAATGGATGCTGAAATATTTTTACCATTAATAACCATTGAAGAGGCATTACCTGCAGGATTAATGCCATGGAATGCTAAAGGTTGCTCTATTCCTAAAAGTAAATAACCTTAAAACAAGATTCTATGAAACTGAAATTTATACTAAAAATTAGATGCCGTTTTTTAGATTGAAGTACTTATTAAAAATACTTACCTTAATTTTAAAAATACAGATATAAACAAATGTATTTACTAAAAAAGCAAATAGTTCAGAGATCCCTAAGATTGGTGTCTACATTAAGTGACATAATGCCATTATATAAAACACTAAACCCAAAATTCTTGCTTTTTGCATTTACTAAATCCAAATGAAGGCTTTACAATCAAAAAAAATTGTGATTGAATAAGTTTGTTTTATAGGTTGACCAGCGCTTCAATACAATTGTAGTGCTGGTTTTTTAATACCCATCACCACCAAGTAAATCACCTAGCCCTCCAAGAACAGAACCTTCTCCTCTACGTTTGCCACCTGTTTGTGGTGCTAAAGAGATAATTCTACCCGCTAATCTACTAAACGGTAACGATTGTACATACACAATTCCAGGGCCTTGTAATGTAGCAAAAAACAAGCCTTCGCCACCAAATACAGTGTTTTTAATGCCACCTACAAACTCTATATCATACTGTACCGATTGCGAAAAACCAACAACACAGCCTGTATCTATTTTTATGGTTTCACCTGCTTTTAATTCTTTTCTATGTACATTTCCTCCTGCATGCATAAACGCCAAGCCATCACCTTCTAGCTTTTGCATGATAAAGCCTTCACCTCCAAAAAAACCTCTACCCATTTTTTTGGAAAATTCGATACCTATAGAAACACCTTTTGCCGCACATAAAAATGCATCTTTTTGACAAATAAATTTTTCATTGTGTTCTAACAAATCCAAAGCAATAATTTTACCTGGGTAAGGTGCTGCAAAGGCCACCTTCTTTTTACCCTCGCCAACATTATGAAAAACTGTCATAAACAAACTTTCGCCTGTTAGTATTCTTTTACCTGCAGAAAATATTTTACCTAAAACACCTTTTGTCTGCCCGTTACCATCGCCAAAAATAGTATCCATTTTAATACCTTCATCCATCATCATAAAGCTACCAGATTCTGCAACAACTCCTTCTTCTGGATCCAATTCTATTTCTACAAATTGCATTTCTTCACCAAAAATTTCATAATCGATTTCGTGTGCATTTTGTTCATACTTTTCTAATAGATTACTCATAATTTAATATCTTTTATTTTGTTTTATTTTGATGCTCCATTGGTATTCAAAAAAAGACACTAAGTCACCTTGCTCATCATGCCCTTCAGATTTTAATAATAGGGTTTGCCCCTCACCTGTCGCTATTGTATTTTCAATGGCATCTTTAATAAGGTTTCCGTCCAAGCATTTAAACGTGATTCTTCCAGTAGCTTTTTTAGTAAAGATAGCATTTTGTTTGGTAACCAACATAGAAATGCGTTTGCCGCTTTGTGCAATTTGTTGCATCACCAAAACGCCTGTACTCAACTCTGATGCCATGCAATGTATTGCAAAATACAGTGATTTAAATGGATTCTGATTGATCCATCTATGCTTAACAGTAACCGTAGACTTGGTATTATCTAATGTTTTAACACGTACGCCAGCTAAAAAGGCAGAAGGCAACTTAAATGCCAAAAAAGCATTGATTTTACGAGGAGTAAATTTCATTTCCAAATGTTTATTTGGCAATTTAACGAATTTTTTAGAGACTGCAATTGTTAAAATTATGTTAAAATATAGTACTATGTTTTGCATAATACCTTTCTTTATACTTATCTTTGCATAAGACAATACTAAATCTATCAAAATGACTACAAAAAACGATATCAATTATAGCACAGCTTTGCATCTATCTACATTTATGGGTTATGTATTTCCTCTCGGAAATATTATTGCTCCTTTTGTATTATGGACAGCCAAAAAAGGGGAAAGTCCATTTATTGATGCACACGGAAAGTCAGCCATCAACTTTCAATTAAGTCTCTTGTTTTATGGAATGCTACTAGCCATTTGCATCGTTCCAATTACTATTTTAACTTTAGGATTAGGGCTCATAGCTATAGCACTTGCATTTATACCCTATTTAATATTTAAATTTTCGGTAATTATTCAAGCCAGCTTAAGTGCCAATGAAGGGCATCATTACCAATACCCTTTTGTAATACATTTTATTAAATAAGAAACGATACATATAATGAAGATAGAAAACACAAAAGCACAAATGCGCAAAGGCGTTTTGGAGTATTGCATACTGTCCATTTTACAACATGGAGATGCTTATACTTCAGAAATTCTTACCCAGTTAAAAGATGCAAAAATGCTGGTTGTAGAAGGTACCGTTTATCCTTTACTTACCAGACTTAAAAATGGAGGATTATTACTGTATCGTTGGGAAGAATCTACCTCTGGCCCTCCACGAAAATATTATGGATTAACCACCGATGGAAAACAATTTTTAAAAGAATTAAATACAACTTGGGCAGATTTAACCAATGCCGTAGACCAAATCACTAGCAAAAACTAAAAATTATGAATAAAACCGTAAACATAAATTTAGGTAACATCTTATTTCATATAGACGAAGATGCATATTCAAAGTTGAAACGTTACTTAAAAGCCGTAGAACGCTCGTTAAGTGAAGATTCTGAAGGTAAAAAAGAAATCCTATCAGACATAGAAATCCGTATAGGTGAACTTCTTTCAGAAAAACTTCGGAATGAAAGACAAGTTGTTAATATGCAACATATTGAAGCAATCATTAATGTAATGGGGCAACCAGAAGATTATCATATAGACGAAGAGTATAGTGAAAGTTATACAAGCACATCAAAAACCAAAAACACAAAAAAATTATTTAGAGATGGTGATGATAAATTTTTAGGGGGTGTTGCTTCTGGTTTTGCACATTATTTTAAAATTGATCCGCTTTGGATGCGTATTTTATTTATCATCTCTCCATTTATTACCATGGGTACAGCCATTATTATTTATATTATTCTATGGGCTTTATTACCAGAGGCTTCTTCATCTTCAGAAAAACTTCAAATGAAAGGGGAAGAAGTTACCATAAGTAATATTGAAAAAACGGTAAAATCAGAACTTGTAGCTGCAGGTGAACAAATTAAAAATATTGACTTTACAAAAGCAAAATCTGGCATACAAGACATCTTAGACACCATAGGTGGAGTTTTAAAAGGCATTATAAAGGTCTTTGGTAAATTTATTGGCGGCTTGCTTATTTTTACAGGCGCTATTACGGTTATTGCTTTACTTTTAGGTGCATTTTCTTTAGGAAGTATCGAATTTTTAGGCTTCGGAAATAAGTATGCACATTATCCAGATTTTTTTATGAGCAGTGCTATTCCGAAGTGGATCTTAACAAGCTTTTTATTTATTGCCATTGCTATTCCTTTTTTGGCTTTGCTTATTTTAGGAGTTAAAATAGTGTCTAGCAATACCAAAACCATTACTAAAAAAACAAACCTAACACTTTTTGGAATATGGATTATTGCAATACTTGGCTTACTTTTTTCGGGCATAGAATACTTAACAAGCAATAGCTACGAAGGGGCAAGTATTCAAAAAGAAACATTACAAATTAAGCCATCAGACACCTTAAACATTAAAATGATTGGTAATGATAATTTGATAGACAGTAAATATCTTACACGTAGTAGATCACAACGTATTGTATTAAACAATGATGAAGAAAAACTATTTTCTTCAAGAGTTAACCTTGACATTCGTAAAAGTAATACCGATGCGGCAAGTATTAAAATAAGAAAAAAAACAAAGTCAAGAAATATTAAAAAAGCTACTTCTCAAGCAGCTTTAATAGAGTATCAATTTAACTTAAATCAAAAAAATCTAAACTTGAATAGCTATTTTTTAAGCGACCCTAAAAACAAACAGCAAAAACAAATGGTAGACGTTATATTATACCTACCAGAAGGTACAACTGTTTTTTTAGATAAAAGCACAAAAACATTTTTAGACGATGTGAAAAATGCACAAGACATCTATGATAGAAACATGGCAAACCATTATTTTAAAATGACTAAAAAAGGATTTGTTTGTTTAGATTGTCATGAAAATATTTATAAAAATGATGCTTTTGACCCTAAAGATTTTCAGCTTAACATTGACAAAAACGGTGTTAACATCAAAGTAAATGGTACATCTAAAACTACAGATAAAATTAACAACTAAACAATAGCTATTATGAAACACAAACAATCACTATTTTTAAGTTTTGCCATCTTTACTGCATTACTTACAAACGCTTGTAAATTTGAAAATTTTATAAGCATGGGAGAAAAAGGAAATGGCAAAGTTATTTCAGAAGTACGACAAGTAGCAGCTTTTAACAAAATAAAAGTAAGTGCTGCCATACATGCCATAGTAACACTTGAAGGCAAAGAATTGGTTCGCGTAGAAACCGATGAAAATTTAATTGATCTTTTAAAAACTACGGTAGATGGAGATGTACTTAAAATTTATTTTACAAAAAATATTCATAGTGCTAAAAAAAGAAATGTATACATCAGTGCAAAAAAATTATCTAATATCATGGCAACAAGTGCAGCCCGTATTGTAATAGAAAACCTTATAGATGCCAACCATATTTCATTAACAAGTAACAGTGCTGGAAGCATTAAAGCAGAAGTAAATGCAGATCGTGTAACTTGCGAAACATCGAGTGCAGGCAGTATAGAAATTAGCGGAAAAACTGAAAATTTTACTGCAACTGCCAGTAGTGCAGGCAACATTAATTCTAAAGACTTAAAAGCAAGAGATGCCAACATACGCGTTAGTAGTGCAGGAAGCATTGAAGCTTTTGTAATTGGTTCTATAACAGCTAAAGCATCTAGTGGTGGTAACATTGATTACTTTGGTAATCCTGAAAAAGTTAGTAAAAGTAGGTCTTCTGGTGGCAGTATATCATCTAATAATTAATAGAAATATCCTTTTTAAATTATTAGTAAAACGAGGCCTTTTAAAGCAAGAGTTTAATTTGCTTCGTTTATATTTTTAAAACTAGGTAAAAAAACTTCAGCTAACATACAACGGGCGCTTCCACCTCCAGCAGCTTCTATGGTGTATAAATCACTATGTACAATACGTGAATGTTTTAATATAAGATGGCGTTGCTTTTCTGTCAAACATTCATAGGCCACTGTTGACATCACCAAATAAGATTGATCGTTATCTCCTAATACAGCAAGCATATTACCTGCAAATTGTTGTACTTGATCTTGCGAAATGTTTATAATTTCTTTACCATCATCTTTTAAATGCTTTAGTAATTGCTTTCGTTCTTTTTTTGAATCAATTGCATTTAAACATACCATAGCAAAATGGTCTGTCACACACATCATTACATTTGTATGATAAATCGGCATTCTATTCCCTTCTACCGTTTGGTTTGCAGTAAAAATGACAGGTGTATATTCTAATGCTTCACAAAATTCTATGACTAAATCTTCATCGGTTCTTTCAGAAATAGCAGCATAGGCTTTTTGGTTAACTCTATCTAATACTAAACTACCTGTACCTTCTAAAAAATAACCAGCAGCTTCTGCACTGGTAAAATCTATTACATTTTCTATTAAAAATCCTTGTTGTTCTAATATGTCTAAAATATCTTCACGACGTTCTTTTCTTCTATTTTCTGAAAGCATTGGGTATAGAACAACCGTACCTTCTTGATGAAAAGAGATCCAGTTGTTCGGAAAAATAGCATCTGGCGTATCATATGTTGGTGTGTCATTAATGACAATAACATTTACACCAACTGCTTTTAATTTTAAAACCAAGGTGTCAAACTCTTGCAATGCTTTTGCTTGTAAAGTTGTAGGTAAAACTTTTAAGGCATTTTTTTGAAAATGATTGGTTTTAACGGTTTCTGTATTCATCCTAAAATGCAAAGGACGTATCATTAAAACAGTATTTGTTATTTGCTGAATCATTTTCTGAAGGAATAAAAATTACATACCTTCTGTTTGAAAGGTCTTCGTAACATGATCTAAAACTTCAAAAGCGGTTTCTGCCATGACATTGCCTTTTAAATCTAGCAGCGGATTAACTTCTACAATTTCAAAACAAACAACTTTTTTTGTTTTTATGAAAGCATCTATAATATGAATCACCTCTTCTTTGTCAAAACCTTTTGCCACGGGTGTACCTGTTCCGTAAGAAATCAAATCACAATCCATACTATCAACATCAAATGAAATATAAATAACATCGCAATTAGCTAGTTTTGCTATGGCTTCTTCTAAACAGGTGTCAAAACCTCTAAATCGCATTTCTGAGACGGTATAATTTTTAACATTATTCTTTTCTATCAAGGATTCTTCTGGAGCTTCTGTATCTCTAACACCAAAGAAAATTAAATCTTCATAATGTAATTTTTGTTCTGGTATGGCAATATTTTTCATTCTATCCCAAAGTTCAGAAGTAGTTCTTGAAACTTCATTTTGCTGAAAATCTAAATTGTCTTCACTTAAAGCAGCTGCCAATGGCATGCCATGAATATTTCCAGACGGCGAAGTATAAGGTGAATGCAAATCTGCATGAGCATCTATCCATAAGACTCCAACACGTTTTTGATGAAAAGCAGCCTTTACTCCACTAATTGAACCTAAGGCAGAAGAGTGATCTCCAGAAAGTACAATAGGCAACATATTTTCTTGAATAGCAACTTTAACTGGGTTACTTACACGTTGACATTGCTGAAAAACGCTATCTATTCGTTTTGCAAATGAGTTGTTTTCTTTATTATAAATAGATTCATTCTCTGTATCTACATCAACAAATTCAAATTTCGAAAAATAATTATTACCCTTATTAATTGCTGCAATTTCAATAGCATCAACGCCTAAATCTGCCCCTCTTGTACCAGCTCCAATATCAGATCTATTTTTAATAATTTTAATTGGTTTCATTGTAGTTAAATTAAAAAACGTCTTTTAACTTTGTTAAAAGACGCTTGTATGATTATCTGTTTTCAATATTTTTAAAAGCCCTAAGGTTTTCTCCAATATAAATTTGACGTGGTCTACCTATTGGTTCTTTACGAGCACGCATTTCTTTCCATTGTGCAATCCAACCTGGCAAACGCCCTAATGCAAACATTACTGTAAACATTTCTGTAGGAATGCCCATGGCTCTATAAATAATTCCAGAGTAGAAATCAACATTTGGATATAATTTTCTATCAACAAAGTAAGGATCTTTTAGTGCTTCTTGTTCTAGACCTTTAGCAATTTCTAGAATAGGATCATCAACACCAAGATCATCTAATACCTCTTTTGCAGCAACTTTAATGATTTTTGCTCTCGGATCAAAGTTTTTATAAACTCTATGCCCAAAACCCATCAATCTAAACGGGTCACTTTTGTCTTTAGCTTTTGCCATATATTTTGCAGTATCACCGCCATCTTGTAAAATGGCATCTAACATTTCTAATACCGCTTGGTTTGCTCCTCCATGTAATGGGCCCCATAGTGCAGAAATACCAGCAGAAAGAGATGCAAACAAACCTGCATGAGATGAACCTACAATACGCACAGTAGATGTAGAACAGTTTTGTTCATGATCTGCATGTAAAATTAATAATTTATCTAGTGCATCTTTTATAATAGGATTAATTTTATACGTTTCATTAGGCTTAGAAAACATCATTTGCAACAAATTTTCTACATACCCTAATGAGTTATCACCATAGTTTAAAGGGAGTCCTTTATTTTTACGCATAGTCCATGCCACCAATACTGGGAATTTTCCCATTATTTTTACAATGGCATTATACATAGCTTCATCAGAAGAAACATCTACAGATGTAGGATTGAATGCTGTCAATGCGCTTGTCAAAGAGGCTAAAACGCCCATTGGGTGTGCACTTTTTGGAAAAGCTTCTAAGATTTTTCTTAAATCAACATCTAACAGAGAATTATCTTTAATATCATTTTCAAATTTCTCTAACTGTGGTTTTGAAGGTAAATCTCCAAAAATTAAAGCATATGCCACTTCTAAAAAATCTGCCTTTTCAGCTAAATCTTCTATAGCATAACCTCTATACCGTAAAACCCCTTCTTCTCCATTTAAAAAAGTAATGGCACTTTGGCAAGAACCTGTGTTTTTATAACCTGGATCTATGGTTGTAACACCACCTGTTAAACCCCTTAATTTTTTTATATCTATGGCTTTTTCATTTTCAGAACCGGTAATGATAGGAAACTCAAATGCTTCTCCATTGATATTTATAATTGCTGTATCTGACATATTCTTTCGCTTTTTTTTTTATGAATAGAAGTGAATTGCTAAGATACCAAACTTTGAAGGAATTTAAAAGTGTTTTTCGCTTGTTTTTTAAGCAAAATGATTGAAAAAATTTAAGACGGCAGACTATCGTGAACCATTGCTGGTTTACCATCATTCCAATGGGTTAAAATAGCCGTTGCAACATCTGCGCCACTTCCCGCTGCTATGGCAAACTGACTTCTAAAGCCTGCTAACACACCAGCAACATAAATATTTTCTGTAACCTTATGTTCATTGTTTTTTAATTGTACACGCTCTTTGGCAGCAGGTAATTTATCATGTGGTTCTATATATTGTGTCAATCCTTTGATTGAAAAATTATTAGAAGGACCAACTGCTACAACAATGGTTTTTGTTTGATACGTATTTTTATTTGTTACAACTAAAAGGCCGTCTTTAAGTTGAGACACCTCTATAACTTTTTCTTTCTCAATTTGAGATACATGCGGATAAGTGTCTGCTAATTGTTTTTTTCCGAAGTCAAGTATTTCTTTACCCGTTGTACCTGCTTTAAAACCTAAAACATTATTAAACAAACCACTACTTAATGCTGATGCTTTTTGATGCATTACAATGCCTATCTTTTTTTCTGAAGCAAAAGGTTTACTTATTGCAGAGCCTAACACCAAAGCGCAAGACATGCCTGCAGCGCCACCACCAATAATCAATACGTCAAATGTTTTCATGTTAAATTATATTTTTATTTATTGTTGTCCGATTAAAATTTATAAAAACTCAAAAAAGTTATGTTTAATAAAGGTTCTAAGAGCTTTTTTAAATAGACACCTTGTTGTTTTGCCTTCTTTTTAATTTTACGTTATCTATCAATAACCATAATTTTCAAATAACTGTTTATCGTATAGTTGCAATCAAGTCTTTTATCTTTCATCTAATAGTGAAACGGTCTTACGTCTTTAGACGGGCACTACTATTTTTATTTTAAATGCTTTTTCCTTCGGAAAATAAGCCGTGTTTCCTAATGCTTCTTCTATACGTAAAAGTTGATTGTATTTTGCCATTCTATCACTTCTAGAGGCAGAACCTGTTTTGATTTGTCCTGTATTTAACGCAACTGCTAAGTCTGCAATGGTATTGTCTTCGGTTTCTCCAGATCGGTGACTCATAACACAGGTATAGCCAGCATTTTGTGCCATAGTAACTGCGGCAATAGTTTCTGTCAATGTACCTATTTGGTTAACTTTAATTAAAATAGAATTGGCTGAGTTTTCTTTAATTCCTTTAGCTAATAATTCAGTATTAGTTACAAACAAATCATCACCTACAATTTGAATCTTATCACCTATTTTTTGGGTAAGATACTTCCACCCTTTCCAATCGTTTTCATCCATCCCATCTTCTATAGAAATGATTGGATATTTTTGTGTCAATGTTGCTAAATAATCAGCTTGCTGTTCTGATGTCCTTACTGCTCCTGTGTCACCTTCAAATTTGGTGTAATCATATTTTCCTTCAACAAAAAATTCTGAAGCAGCGCAATCTAAAGCTAGCATAACTTCGCTTCCTGCTTTATAACCCGCTTTATCAATGGCTTCGATTACAGTATCTAGGGCATCTTCGGTACCTTTAAACGTAGGTGCAAAACCACCTTCGTCTCCAACTGCAGTACTTAATCCACGAGCATGAAGAATTTTCTTTAGGTTATGAAAAATCTCACTTCCTATTTGCATGGCATGAGAAAAATTGTTTGCGCCAACGGGCATTACCATAAACTCTTGAAATGCAATAGGTGCATCAGAATGCGACCCACCATTAACAATATTCATCATGGGTACAGGTAGTGTATTGGCAGATACGCCACCTATATATCTGTATAATGGCATACCTAATTCATTGGCAGCAGCTTTTGCAGCTGCTAAAGAAACACCTAAAATAGCATTTGCTCCTAACACAGATTTATTTGGGGTACCGTCTAAATCAATCATAATTTGATCAATGGTGTTTTGTTCAAAAATCGAGACGCCTAATAACTCTTGTGCAATGATAGTATTGACATTAGATACCGCTTTTAAAACGCCTTTACCCATATAGTCACTACCTCCATCGCGTAGTTCTACGGCTTCATGCTCTCCTGTAGAAGCGCCAGATGGTACTGCAAACCGCCCCATAAAACCATTATCTGTTGTAACGTCTACTTCTATGGTTGGATTTCCTCTTGAGTCAAAAATTTGCCTTGCATGTATATTAATAATGATACTCATTTTATTATGAATTTTATTTAAATGATTAGATTTTAAAATTGCTTAACAAAATTAAACATTTACAGTCTTAAAAGCTTTGATTTGTGCTATAAATTCATCAAATAAATAAGATGAATCATGTGGCCCCGGACTTGCTTCTGGATGGTATTGCACCGAAAAACAATTTTTATTTTTCATTCGTATTCCTGCTACTGTTTGATCATTTAAATGCACATGCGTAATTTCAATATCTTTATGTGCTTCGGTTTGCTCTCGATTGATTGCAAATCCATGATTTTGCGAGGTAATTTCTCCTTTACCTGTGAGTAAATTTTTAACAGGGTGATTAATTCCGCGGTGTCCGTTATGCATTTTATAAGTAGAAATTCCGTTTGCTAAAGCAATGACTTGATGCCCCAAACAAATACCAAATAAGGGTAGGTTATTGGCTATAATTTGCTTTGCAACTGCTTGGGCTTCTTGTAATGGTTCTGGATCTCCTGGGCCGTTAGAAATAAAATAGCCATCTGGTTGCCATGCATTCATTTCTTCAAAACTGCTGTTATAGGGAAACACTTTAACGTAAACATCTCTTTTTGCTAAGTTTCTAAGTATATTTTTTTTTATACCAATGTCTAGTGCTGCTATTTTATAGGTTGCGTTTTTATTTCCAAAGAAATAAGGTTCTTTGGTTGATACTTTTGAAGCCAATGCTAAGCCTTCCATTTTCGGAATACTTGCTAGCTGTGTTTTTAAAGCTTCAACATTTTCTACATCTGTAGAGATAATAGCATTCATGGCACCATGATCACGAATATAAGCAACCAATGCACGTGTGTCTACATTAGAAATTGCTACGGTGTTTTGTTTTACAAACCAATCTTTCAAGTTGCCTTCTGAAATTACTCTGGATTGTGTGAAGCTAAAATTTCTACATATAAGTCCAGAAATTTTAATCCCATTAGATTCTACTTCTTCAGAATTGACTCCGTAATTACCAATATGGGCATTGGTTGTAACAAGAAGTTGACCGTAATAGGATGGATCTGTGAAGATTTCTTGATAACCTGTCATGCCTGTGTTGAAACAAATTTCTCCTGTTACTGTACCTTCTATTCCTATTGATTTTCCAAAAAACTGGGTACCATCTGCTAATAAAATAATAGCTTTTTTACGTGTTTGATAGTTCATTTTGAATTTTATAGTTTGACAAAAATAGTATAAAAAAAAAGGATAAACGAAAACGTTTACCCTTTAATGTAAAAATAATATGATTTTAATCAGTCAAATGAATTAATTTAACAATACCTTCTTCTGTATTAAAGGAAATGTTTTGTTCTTTACTATCTTTTTTAAGTTTAGCTTGTAAAGTCTTATCAAACAATTTTAAAAAACTTTTTTTATTTAAATTAAATTTTATTAGGTTTTCGTCATTGAAGGAAATAAAGTAATTATTTCTAATTTCCCAAGAAGATTTCCGCATTACTTGATTAGTCATTGGATTAATTTTTTCATTTTTTAAGATTTTTGAAGTTTTTTTATAAAAACTCAAATTATTATTTTTAATCAATTGTCTATATATTTTACCTTTAATTTTAACAAATAACATATTTTTAACCATTGCTTTTTTTATTGTCAAAAACTGAAAAACTGTCTGATCATCAATTTTTGAAATAAACAGATCATTATACAAATCAATATTAAAATTATTAATTCTATAATTTGTATTATCATCCGCAGTAATTATAGAAACATTTTGAAAATTATTAAATAAATAAACCGTACCCAAAATATCACTATTAGTAACAATTCTATGTGTTTCATAGATTAAAATGTTTGAAACCTTACTATTGCCTAGTGGGTTTAAAAAAAGAGGCTTTTGCATTGTTTGAGAATTTACTGAGTAAAATAAATTCAAACTGAAAATAAGAAGAAATACATTTTTCATAATAATAAATTTTCAACAAGTTAAAAAAAAAAGGATAAACGAAAACGTTTACCCTTTTTATTATGATTTATTTACAATCATTTATTCTTCTGTAGCTTCTTCAACAGCTACTTCTTCAACTTTTTTAGAAGAAGATTTCCTTCCTCTAAAAAAGTTGAAGAAGTAGCTGTTGAAGAAGCTACAGAAGAATAAATGATTGTAAATAAATCATAATAAAAAGGGTAAACGTTTTCGTTTATCCTTTTTTTTTTTTAACTTGTTGAA
>CAMZLD010000077.1 GCA_947311635.1 uncultured Flavobacteriaceae bacterium
ATCAATAACAATAATTTTCGAATAACTGTTTATCGTATAGTTACAATCAAGTCTTTTATCTTTTGTCTAATAGTGAAACGGTCTTACGTCTTTAGACGGACACTACTAATAACTTATAATTTTAAACGTGCATTTGCACTAATATTTTGCGAGCTAAATTGTTGGTCTAGATATTTTAAATGTCCTACAATAGCTATCATGGCAGCATTGTCTGTAGTGTATTCAAATTTTGGTATATAGGTAATCCACCCTTTGTTTTTTTCTTCTATAAGTAATTGTTTTCTAATAGAAGAGTTTGCACTTACACCGCCAGCAATTGCTACATGTGTAATACCAGTTTGTTTAACAGCTTTTTCTAATTTGTCAAATAGAATTTCGACAATGGTATTTTGAATTGAAGCGCAAATATCTTCTAGGTTTTCTTCTATGAAATTAGGATTTTTCTGTACGTTTTTTTGAATAAACCTTAAAATGCCTGTTTTTAAACCACTAAAACTAAAATCGAGATCTTTAATTTTGGGTTTGCTAAAAGCAAAGGCTTTTGGGTTGCCAAGTTGCGCATATTTGTCAATCAATGGTCCTCCAGGATATGTAAGTCCCAAAACTTTGGCAGATTTGTCAAAAGCTTCACCTACAGCATCATCAAGCGTTTCTCCCAGTACTTCAAAAGTAAAAGCATTGCTTATTTTAACAAGTTGGGTATGACCACCACTTATTGTTAGGCATAAAAATGGGTAAGGTGGTTTTTTGCTGCCATTTTCTTCAATAAAATGTGCTAAAATATGTGCTTGCATATGATTAACTGCAATTAAAGGGATGTTTAGTGCTAGCGCTAAAGATTTTGCAAACGACATGCCAACCAATAATGAACCCATTAAACCAGGGCCTTGCGTAAAAGCTATGGCAGTTAAGTCTTTTTTGTCGATATTTGCTTTGGCAAGCGCTTGTTGAATAACAACAACAATGTGTTGTTGATGTGCTCTCGAAGCTAGCTCTGGAACAACACCGCCATATAAAGTATGTATCTCTTGATTGGCAACAACATTTGACAGTACTTTTCCGTTGTGTAATACGGCAGCACTGGTGTCATCACAAGAAGATTCGATACCTAAAATATAGATTGATTTTTTTTGTTGCATTTATTAGATTTAAGGCATAGAAATTGCCATATTAGTTGCAAATTTATAGTTTATTAAACGATTTAGAAAAATAGCACTTAGAATTTTACTAATAGTAGCTCTACTGTTAGTGATAATCAGTGTGTTATTATCTTTTTCTTCTGTGCAAAGTTATCTAGCTAATCGTACTACGAAGTATCTAAACAGGCGTTATAAGACAAATATAACTATTGATAAAGCAGATTTTTCTTACTTAGGAAATGTTACCTTGAAAAAAGTATTGATAAGAGATCATCACAAAGACTCTTTGATTTATGTTGAAAATCTTAAAACTTCTATTTTAAATTTCAAAAATGTTATTGATAGTAAATTGGTATTTGGCGCTATTGATTTGTCAGCTGTTTTTTTTCAAATAAAAACTTACAAAGGTGAAGAAGAAGATGCTTTGGCCATTTTTGTCGAAAAATTTGATGATAAAGCAAATGATAATGATACGCCTTCAAATTTTTTATTGACATCTTCTTTAGTGACGATTTCTAATGGGTTGTTTCAAATTTACGATGAGAATAAAGACGGAAAGCCATTGGTTTTTAAAAAAATAAATGGCAAGGTGTCTGATTTTAAAATAGTAGGCCCTAATGCTTCTGGTTTTGTAGAGGATGTTAGTTTTTTAGAAAATCACGATGTGATGATTAAAAAACTAACAACCAATTTTTCGTATACGCGCCAGCAAATGAAATTTTTAGATACAAAGATAGCTACAAATGCTTCATCTTTAAGCGGAACGATTCTGTTTAATTATCAAAGAGAAGATTTGGCTGATTTTAATAACAAAGTTAACATTGATGCAAACTTTGATAAGGCAACAATAGCATTAAGAGATTTAAATAAATTTTACGATGGTTTTGGCACAAGAGATTTGCTATTTTTATCAACAAAAATTTCGGGGACATTAAATAACTTTACAGCGTCAAATGTTCGTCTAAAATCATCTAGAAATGTCACAGTAAATGGTGTATTAAATTTCAAAAATGTTTTTGATAAAGGAAAAGAATTTTCTTTAAATGCAAACTTTACAAAACTATCATCAGATTATAACTCTTTGCAAAGTTTATTGCCAACCACTTTAAGTAAAACGGTACCCATAGTGTTTGATAAATTAGGGCAATTTAATTTGCAGGGTACAACTTATATTTCTTCAGAAGTAATTAATGCAAAGCTAAATATTAATACAGCGCTTGGTAATGTGATTTCTGATTTAAAGCTTACGAATGTCTCAAATATTGACAATGCGTCCTATGTAGGGCATATTCAACTAAATGAATTTGATTTGGGTGTTTTAGTAAGTGACCCTTTAATTGGCAAGCTAAGTCTTGATGCAGATGTTGATGGTAAGGGTTTTGATTTAGAGCATTTAAATACATCTATAAAAGGCAATATTTCAAAACATCAATACAAAGGGTATACGTATAGTAATATTGATGTAAATGGATTGTTTCAAAACAAACGCTTTAATGGAAAACTAATATCGCACGATGAAAATATTCAGTTAACTTTTAAAGGAAAAGCAGATTTTTCTTCAGAAATTTATAAGTTTGATTTTAAAACGGATGTTGGCTTTGCAAATTTCAATAAACTAAATTTATTTAAACGTGATGCGAAAGCAATTCTTAAAGGTGTAATTGACATAAAAGCTACCGGTAATAGTTTAGATAATTTTGCAGGAAATATAAACTTTAAAAACGCATCTTATACCAATCAAAGAGATACTTATAAATTTACAGAATTTAATATTAATTCTTCATTTAAAGATAGTATAAGGACCATTACGGTTGACTCACCAGAAATTATTAATGGTAAATTAGTAGGAAATTTTAAGTTTAATGAGTTAGGGATACTTGCAAGAAATTCTTTAGGAAGCATGTATGATAATTACCATCCGTTTCCGGTATCGAAGAACCAAAAATTAAATTTTAATCTTAAAATACACAATAAAATAATAGGTGTTTTTTTTCCTGAAATAAAATTAGCTTCCAAAACAATTTTAAAAGGAAAAATAGATGCAGACAAAGATTTATTTCATTTAACATTTAAATCGTCCCAAGTAAATGCCTTCGGAAATGTTATTGATAAAATACGCTTACAAGTTGATAATAAAAATCCCATTTTTAATTCACAACTTTCAATAAAAGATATCAAAACCAAGTTCTATAATGCTTCCAAATTAAATTTAGTTACTGTAAACCTACAAGATACATTGTTTATTCGTACAGAATTTACTGGTGGAAAACACCAGACAGAAAAGTATAATTTAGCTTTGTATCATACTATTGGAGACGATAATAAATCTATTTTTGGAGTTAAAAAATCAGATATTTTAATCAATAAAACCAAATGGTTTTTAAATGCTTCAGAAAACAATGAAAACAAAGTGGTTTTTGACAATGCATTTACAAATTTTCTTTTTAAGACCTTTAGCCTAACATCTGGAGACCAAAAAATTACCTTAGAAGGTAATTTAAAAAAACCAAAAAGTAAAGACTTTAATATTGCATTTGAGAATGTGCGTATTGCAGATATTCTTCCAAAAATTGATAGCTTAACCATAAAAGGTCTGCTAAACGGTAAAATTAATTACAAACAACATGACAATAAAATTATTCCAACATCAGATATTTCGGTTGTAGATTTATATGTCAATGATTATTATCAAGGTAATCTAACAGCAAATTTAAAAGGAAAAAATTCATTAAAAAGCTATGATGTAAATATCGAATTAAAAAATGATTTAAGTAAAAGTTTTACAGTAAATGGCAATGTAAATTTTGGTAAAAAAACACCAACTCTAGATGTAGATGCGCATTTTGAAGAATATAACTTACAAGCATTTGGGCTGTATTTAGGCAAAGATGTGTTTACCAATATTAGAGGCTATTTGTATGGAGATGTAAATATTCACGGACAATTAAAAGACCCCAAAATGGATGGTGGCTTGTATTTAGATAGCGCAGGAATGAACATTCCTTATTTAAATGTAGACTATGACTTTGATGGGACTACAGTAGTTGCGTTAGAAGACCATACTTTTAAAATTGAAGATTTAACCTTATTAGATAAAGCAAAAGCTACCTCTGCAACAGTACTAGGAACAATAAAACACGATGCCTTTAAAGATTGGACACTTGATTTAAACTTACAAACTAAAAACCTACTCGTATTAAACACCAAAGAAGAAGAAAATTCTTTATACTACGGCACCGGTTTTTTAAAAGGAGATGCAACCATTAAAGGTTTAACAGATAAACTAGTCATAAACGTTACCGGAAGAACAAACCCAGGTACGCATTTCATTGTTCCGTTAAGCGATATTCGAACTGCAGAAAAATCTTCATTAGTCCATTTTAAAGCTCCAAAAGGAAAAGAAACCATAAACTTTAATAAAGATTTCTTATTAGATAGATTTAAAGGCTTGTCCTTAAATTTTAACCTTGCAGTTACCAAAGATGCACTTGTAGAAATGGTTATTGATGAATCTACAGGCAGTTATTTAAAAGGACGTGGTACAGGAGATCTTTTGATTGAAATAAATACCCGTGGAAAATTCAATATGTATGGAGATTTTGTAATTGATAATGGGATTTACGATTTTAAATACGGAGGTATTATTGATAAAGAATTTGTAGCCAAAAAAGGAGGAACCATTTCTTGGAGCGGTGACCCATTAGGTGCAGAACTTAACATTGAAGCAGTCTACAAATTAAAAGCCAACCCAAGAGCTTTGCTAGAAAATTATTCTGGAACCAGAAAAATACCAGTAAATTTAGTAACCAAGATTACAGGAGAACTGTACCATTCTACAATAGGTTTTGATATTTTAATGCCAAATGCAAGTACAGATATTGCATCAGAATTAGATTTTAAACTCAATCGAAATGACGATAACGGAAAAGCTAGACATTTTATAGCGTTATTGGTAACAGGTAGTTTTTTAAATGATACCAATTTAAATGCAAATGCCAATTCATTTCTTTACGGAACCACTTCAGAATTGATTTCTAATACGCTTTCAGATATCTTTAATACGGGTAACGATAAAGTGAATATTGATATTGGCTATCAAGTAGGCGAAAAAGGTACTATAGATGGCGTAGATATTAATGATCAAATTGATTTGTCTTTAGGTACTCAATTAAGTGATCGTATTATTATAAATGGTAAAGTAGGTGTGCCAGTTGGGTCAAAAACACAATCAACGGTAGTTGGAGAAGTAGAAGTAGAGTTTTTATTGAATGAAGAAGGTACTTTTAGATTAAAAACCTTTAACCGTCAAAATGAAATTCAATATACAGATGAAGAAGAAGGCTACACCCAAGGTGCTGGTATTACCTATCAAGTAGATTTTGATAATGGTGGTGAGTTATTAGAAAAACTAGGACTCAAAAAGAAAAAGACAAAAGATACCACGGCACTAATAATTCAGAAAAAGGATACCGTTAAAAAGAAATCCTTTGTACGGTTTAAATAAAATTTAAACAATGCTTCCTTTTATTTTAGTCCATAACTTTAGCAATAAAACTGTACAAACGATGGTAGCAATACTTAAATAAATACCCAATGTTATATTGCCGTAAATAAAGTTGCCAATTGCAAAAAGAATACTATATACTAATAGTGTACCAATAATCATGGCTACAATACCATAGGTCAAACTACGATCTGTAGTATTGTCAACAATGTTATTTCCTTTAGAAGCTTCTTTTTCAATGACAGGTTTCCAGCCAAAACTACTCGGTTGAATTTTCTGATAAAAACGCGCTAAAGTTTCTTGTTTTTCGGGGTTTGTTAAATAGGTAACAGCAAGCCAAATAATAGTTGTAATTAAAACCACCATAGGAAACTTTGCGTAAGCAGGAAAAGCATTTCCTTCGCCAAATAAACTACTAGCATAATGTGCAAAAAGTAAAGAAACAATTCCAGAAGAAATCATTGCAGCAATCTCGCTCCAAGCATTGATACGCCACCAAAACCATCGTAAAATAAAAATGAGACCTGTACCAGCACCAAAAGCAATAATTGTATCAAAAATTTGTAATGCATTGGTAAAACTAAGTGCCAATAAAGAACTTAAAATCATTAAAACAACAGTAGATATGCGTCCAATATTTACCTGTTCACTTTCGGTAGCTTCTGGTTTTACAAAACGCTTGTAAAAGTCATTTACAATATAAGAACTTCCCCAATTTAAATGGGTAGAAATGGTACTCATAAAAGCAGCTATTAAAGAAGCAAGCACTAGCCCTATTAATCCCTTCGGAAGAAAGTTAAGCATGGCAGGATATGCCAAATCATGCCCCAATTTACTAGCATTCACTGTAGGAAATGCAGCTTGAAGACTTGCTAAATCAGGAAAAACAACAATAGAAGCCAAAGCAACTAAAATCCAAGGCCAAGGTCTTATAGCGTAATGCATAATATTGAAGAAAAATGTAGCACCTATAGCATGTTTTTCATCTTTAGCGGCAAGCATTCGCTGTGCTATGTAGCCACCGCCACCAGGTTCAGCTCCAGGATACCAAGCACTCCACCATTGTACAGCTAACGGAATAATCAATAAAGAAATAATTAATTCTGTATCATCAAAATTTGGTAAAATATTCATTTTACTTTGAACAGCTTCATTTTGAAATAAGTTACTTAATCCACCAACTTGAGGTAGGTTTACTGCGTAATAAGCAGCAGCAATTGCACCAATCATAGCAACAATAAATAATATAAAATCTGTATAAACCACACCTCTAAAACCACCAATTGCACTAAATGCAACGGTTACAATACCGGCATAAATTACCACTTGCCAAGGCTCAAGGCCAAGCATAATTTTACCAATTTTAATAGCTGCCAACATTACGGCACTCATTACCAAAACATTAAAAACTAATCCTAAATACAAAGCTCTAAAGCCTCTTAAGAATCGTGCCGCTTTTCCGCTATAGCGTAGTTCATAAAATTCTATATCTGTTTTTACATTACTTTTTCGCCATAATTTTGCGTATACAAAAACGGTGAGCATGCCAGTAAGCAAAAAGGTCCACCAAACCCAGTTTCCAGAAACGCCCTTTTGTCTTACAACATCTGCAACAAAAAGAGGTGTATCTGCAGCAAAAGTTGTAGCAACCATACTAAAACCTAGTAACCACCAAGGCATGTTTCTACCCGAAAGGAAATATTCAGAAGTATTTTTACCTGCTTTTTTAGACACTAAAAAGCCAATACCTAAGACGATAATAAAAAAAGCGAAGATGATGATTTTATCAATAAAAGCGAGTTGCATAAGGTTTTGTTTTGAAGTTTTGTAAATGTACTTTTTTTTCAGATAAAGACATAAAATATCATTGTTTTATGTAAAAAAAATAGAAAATGTTGTACCTTTATATTTCGAATTTTAATATATGCAGAAGAAAATAAAGACCATTGGTGTATTAACCTCTGGAGGTGATGCAGCAGGTATGAATGCTGCCATTAGAGCAGTAGTTAGAGCATGCGCTTATTACAATGTAGCTTGTAAAGGTTTTTATCGAGGTTTTGAAGGTTTAATAGAAGGAGATTTTGTAAATCTTTCTGCAAGAAGTGTCAATAATATCATTCAGAAGGGCGGAACCATTTTAAAAACTGCCAGATCTGATGCTTTTAAAACAAAAGAAGGTAGAAAACAAGCGTATTCAAAGCTTATAGCTGCAAAAATTGATGCTTTAGTCATTATAGGAGGTGATGGTTCTTTTACAGGCGGCACTTTATTTTTTAAAGAATTTGATTTTCCTGTAGTTGGAATACCAGGAACGATTGATAACGATATTTTTGGAACTACTCACACCTTAGGTTATGATACCGCATTAAATACGGCTATTGATGCTATCGATAAGATTCGAGATACAGCATCTTCCCACAATCGCTTGTTTTTTGTTGAGGTAATGGGGCGTGATGCTGGTTTTATTGCCTTAAATGCAGGAGTTGGAGCAGGAGCAGAAGAAATATTAATTCCAGAAGAAAATCTTGGGCTAGAACGCATGTTAGAGTCGCTTAAACGCAGTAAGCGAAGCGGAAAATCCTCAAGTATTGTTGTAGTGTCTGAAGGTGATAAAACAGGAAAAAATGTTTATGAATTAGCCGATTATGTAAAAGAAAATATGCCAGAATATGATGTGCGTGTAACGGTATTAGGGCATATTCAAAGAGGCGGATCACCATCCTGTTTTGATCGTGTATTAGCTAGTAGATTAGGTGTTAAAGCTGTTGAGTTATTGCTAGACAATAAATCAAATATCATGGTAGGTTTATTAGATAATAAAGTGGTATCTACAAATTTAGAAAAAGCAGTAAAAGGAAAACATTCCATCAATAAAGAGTTGTTAAGAATAAGTGATATTATTACAACTTAAAATTAGATGAAACTAAAAATATAGCTTTTAATTTTATAGTTGCTTATAAAGCAAAGAAACCAATTTTAGTTGAAGATTTCACAAATAAAATTAATGCGATTAAAACATTTGTAAATTAAATAAAGAATATAAATTAAAAAGAAAATGATTAAAGTAGGTATTAACGGTTTTGGCAGAATAGGTAGATTGGCATTTAGAAATGCCATTCAAAGAAAAAACATAGAAGTTGTAGCAATTAATGATCTGTTAGATGTAGATTATTTAGCATATTTATTAAAATACGATTCAGTACACGGACGTTTTAAAGGCACAGTAGCAACAAAAGAAGGAAACCTTGTAGTAAACGGAAAAACAATTAGAGTCACTGCAGAAAGAAATCCCGAAAATTTACAATGGAATAAAATCGGTGCTGATTATATTATAGAATCTACAGGTTTTTTCACTGCAAAAGAAAAAGCCTTACTTCATATTAAAGGTGGCGCTAAAAAAGTAATCATTTCTGCACCATCAAAAAATGCTAATATGTATGTAATGGGTGTCAATCATACCCAAATGCAAGCTTCAGAAACAGTAGTATCTAATGCTTCTTGTACCACAAACTGTCTGGCACCTTTGGCAAAAGTATTGCACGAAAATTTTGAAATTTCTGAAGCACTTATGACAACAGTTCATGCAGCTACATCAACTCAAAATACCGTTGATGGTCCAAATAAAAAATGGCGTAGAGGAAGATCTGTAACCAACAATATTATACCAACAACAACAGGTGCTGCTAAAGCAGTTGCTAAAGTAATACCTGCTTTGCAAGGTAAAATTAGCGGTATGGCGGTACGCGTACCTACTGCAGACGTTTCGTTGGTAGATTTAACAGTAAAAGTAAAAAAAGCAACCTCTTTAAAAGAAATAATGGCGACATTAAAGGCTGCTTCTGAAAATGAATTGAAAGGTATTTTAGGCTATACAGAAGATGAAGTTGTATCTCAAGATTTTGTTTCTGAGCCAAGAACATCTGTCATTGATGCCGGAGCTAGTTTAGAATTAAACCAAAATTTTTTCAAAATAATTTCTTGGTATGACAATGAGTTTGGGTATGCTACCAAAGTTGTAGACTTATTAGAGTATTCAGCTTCATTGTAAATAACAATAACAAAGTGATGGACTGTATAAATTTAAAATACAGTCCATTTTTTTAATTTATAAAATGATGGAAATAGCAATTATAGCACATGATGGAATGAAAGCAGAAATGGTGCAGTTTTTAAATGAACACAAAGCCATATTACATCAAAAAGAAATTCAACTCATAGCAACAGGAACAACAGGCACTAAAGTAGAAAAGGCAGGTTTTAAAGTGACTAAATTTTTGTCAGGACCTTTTGGTGGTGATGCTCAAATTGCCAGTAGAGTTGCCGAAGGAAAGTGTAATATGGTATTGTTTTTTAGAGATCCACACGAAAAACACCCACATGAGCCAGACATTACCATGTTATTGCGTTTGTGCGATGTGCATAATGTACCCCTAGCAACAAACCCTGCAACAGCAGAATTATTAATGAAGGCATTGTAAGTCTATTTGTTTTGACAGAGTAGATTTTACTAACCACTAACCACTATTTAATGGCAATCATAGAAATTTCTATATTGACAAACTTAGGTAGGTTTGCAACTTCTACAGTTTCTCTTGCAGGAGCGTTTTCAGAAGAAAAATAAGTTCCATACACCATATTTATAGCATTAAAAGTATGAATGTCAGAAATGAAAATAGAAGTTTTGATAACATTTTCAAAAGTCATGTTGGCAGCTTTTAAAACTGCTTGTAAATTGCTCATCACTTGTTTAGTTTCATTTTCAATACTATCTAGTACTAATTCTCCATTTTCTGGATTGATTGCTATTTGTCCAGATGTATATAAAGTGTTTCCATTTAATATAGCTTGACTATATGGTCCAATTGGGGCTGGTGCGTTTTTGGTAAAAATAATTTTTTTCATTAGAATTGTCTTTTGTCAGGTTTTTGACGTTGGTCGTATTTTAAATCTGATAATACAGAAGATTTTACGCCTATAAAAAAGTAATAGGTTTGTCGTGTACCAAAAGGTACCCAGTTAAAACTTAATCGCCAGCTATCTAGGTCTCTTTGAAATCGGAATTGAGTATAAGAAAAGCCTTTATTTCTAAAGTCATAACCAGAAGATACGCCTACTTTCCATTTGGGCGTGAGTTCTATATTACCAGAAAACATTAATGAATTAGAAGAAATTTCATTTTGTCTTTTATTATTAGTGTAATTTGTAGAGAAAGCCAAACGTAGATCCCAAGGTATTTTAGAATGATAGAGTTTGGTTTTTACCTCTTTGTCCTTTTCGGGTGCTCTTTGTTGGTTTGATACTTCTAAGTTTTCACCAAAAATGCCATCACTATTTGTGTCGTCTCTTGATGAATTTCCGTTGTTAGAAGGATTATTTCTTGTAGTATTATCAAAATCTTTACTAGAGAACGCGTAATTTAAAGTAAGATTAGCGCTTGTTAATCGAAACAAACTACCGCCGTTATTGATGTTGAAAGTATTTATAACCGTTCCGTTAGCATTAATAGCGTATGGGTTAAGGGTAGCGCCAAAATTAACACCTAACTTATTATTAAAAAAAGAAGTGCCTCCATTCATATTTACCGGACTCCATTTTAAAGAGTCTGCCGCCATATTGTAACTAGTAGAGAAATTTAAATTATTTAATAAACTAATACGTCTATCTTCTGTAGCTGTAGAATCTTTAGGGGCTAATTTTGCTTCTAAAGTATTTGCTAAGGTAATGCCAATGCTGTTAGAAAGGTTTTTACTTGGCCTGCCGTAAATACCGTTATCAAATTGGCTGTATTCTTGTAAATCATTAGGGTTAGCACTTTGTTGCACTTTGTCATAATAAAAGCCAAAATCTGGTTTATAGCCGTAAGAGATTGAAGGTCTAAATGTATGCCGAATAGCTTTCCATTTTTTAGCATTTTTAAATTCAACCGTACCATAAACAGTTGTTGATAATGATGCGCCTACATTGTATTCTCTAAAACTAGTAAAACCATTTATTGTATCTGTTTTTACCAGATTATCTGAAGCAATATAAGTTTTGCTAATTTTATCAAAATACCAAGTTTCATTGTAGTTGGCAGATGGAGACAGTGTAAAGTACTTAAACACCTTCATGTTGGTACTTATAGAGGCGTTGTGTTTAACTCCAGATTGGGCGGTGTTGAACATTTCTTTTTTTAAAAAATCGGTATCCGTAGTATTGATTCTGTAATCACCTTGCATAGAATAACTTAATCCAATTTTTTGTAATGCATTTTTTTTAGTTCCATTTTTCGGAGCAAAAGGAAAAATACGATTCATATTTAATGTTATTGCGGGCAATGACAATGTAATAATTTCTGTATTGGCATTTTGAGAGTGTGTAGCAGACAGCGACATATTAAAGGGTGTACCTACAAATGTTTTAGAATACGATATTGAAGAGCTAAATGTATTGTTTAAAAAAGCATTGGTATTGTATTCGTTTAAAGATTCTCTATAGTATTTGCTACTACCAAGATTGACAGAAGCAGAAAACCTTGAATTAGGGCTTGCTTTAGCATCTTGACTATGCGACCAACGAATATTGTAATTGGTTGTTTTACTATAATTGTCTAGGCCTTTAATACTATTGATTAAATTTTCATAACGAAAACTAAAGTTTCCATTAAATTTATAGCGTAAGTTGTAATTAGATTCCGTTCGTAATCCCCAGCTTCCGTTGGTGTAAATATCTCCTAGAATTGCTAAATCAACGTAATCACTAATGGCTAAATAGTAACCACCATTTTGCAAAAAATAGCCTTGATTATTATTTTCTCCATAACTAGGTATTAAAACTCCAGAGGTTCTTCCTTTGGTAAGCGGAAAATAAGCAAACGGTAAAACAGCAGGTGTTGGCACATCTGCAATATAAAGTTGTGAAGCGCCTGCAACAATTTTTTTACCAGGTACTACTTTTGCTTTGTTAACTTGAATGTAATAATCAGGATTTTTCTTTTTAGAAGTTGTTACTCTAATTTTATCGGCATAAAGTGTAGAGTCATTCATTCGTTTAATAGCTTTTGCACTAGTAAAAAGCTCGCCTTCTTTACTCTTTGTGCCAAAAGCCAAGGTTCTTTTCGTTTTAGAATTCATTACAATAGAATCCAAAGTAGTTTCTCTACCACCTTGAGTGACTACGGGTAATTGTGTGTAACCTAAGCTATCCATCACAATCCCTTTTGCTGTAACAATGTTGGTTTTATTGTTAATGGTAATGACACCTGCTTTAATATGTACGTCTTGGTAATCTACTTCTGCTTGATCGTAAAGCGTTATGATATTATGAATAACATCTATTAAAATATTTCTTGAAGCTTTGTGTGTTACAATATCAGAAAGGGTTTCCTTTGTAATTAAGCTGTCTTTTTTAGTAGTATCGTTTCGTTTTACCAAATCGTTGCCATTTACAATAATACTGTCTTTTTTTAGAGGAAAACTAATTTTTCTTGTAGGCACAGGTTCTTGACCATAAGCCTTATCAATAAAGCTAGCAGTAAATGCTAAAATTAAAAGTATGTAGTTTATTTTCTTTTGCAAAACGATATTTATGCTATTTTTGTAAAATGGCGCAGTCTTTGAAGTACTCCAAATCAAAGGTCAAAAATAATTAAAATAACTTGATGAATACACAAGGTTTTCTTAAAATTGCATTAATGTTTAACAGAAGCTACTTTTTACTGTTTGTATTTACACTTTCAGTTACTTTTTCTTCGGTATTTGCACAGCAAAAACCATTTACCATTGTTTTAGATGCAGGGCATGGTGGTAAAGACCCAGGGCGTCCTACAAAAAACGGTTATAAAGAAAGTGATATAGCTTTAAAATTAGTTTTGGCTTTAGGAAAAAAATTAGAAAAAGAAAACGGAATTAAAGTTGTTTATACACGTAAGACAGATGTTTTTGTAGATTTATTTAAGCGCGGAAAAATCGCTAACAAAGCCAATGCAGATTTGTTTATTTCTATCCATTGCAATGCGCATTTTTCGCAAGCTTATGGAGCAGAAACTTATGTTTTAGGGATTCATAGAAATCAAACCAATTTTAATGTCGCTAAAGCCGAAAATTCGGTGATTTTATTAGAAGAAAATAATAAAGAAAATTACAAAGGTTTTGATCCAAATGCACCAGAGTCTTTAATTGGACTCACTTTAATGCAAGAAGAATACTTAGAACAAAGCATTGCTTTTGCAAGTATGGTACAACAGAATTTAACGCAAAAACTTAAACGAAAAGATAGAGGAGTAAAGCAAGCAGGTTTTATTGTATTGCATCAAACCTATATGCCAAGTGTTTTGATAGAATCTGGCTTTATCACAAATAAAAAAGAAGGCGCTTTTTTAAATTCAAAAACAGGGCAAGAAAAAATAGCCCAAACCATTTACGAAGCTATAAAAACCTATAAATCAAATATAGATAAAAATGCTGTTAAAGAAGATGATACTAAAGTAGCAGATACAGTTATTTCAACTTCAGAAAAAAATCAAGAAACTTCAAATATTTATAAAGGCATTACTTTTAAAGTTCAAATAGCTGCAGGTAGACGAAAAATACAACCAAAGGCGTATAATTTTAAAGGCTTAAAAGGTGTAGAGCGCAGTAAAGTTGGGCGTACTTATAAATATTATCTAGGCAGTACAGATGATTTTAGTAAGGTAAAAGAATTACAGCAAAAAGCGAAAAATACAGGCTTTTCTACAGCATTTATTGTTGCTTTTAAAAACAAGAAAAAAGTAGACCTTAAAAAAGTGTTGAAAAATCAACTTCAATAAGGTTTTTACTCCCAAAAATTATTAGTATTATTGTCTTACTAAACAATATACTATTTTGAAGTTATCTCGAGAGTTAAAAACAGGTATTGCCGCATTAACCATAATTGGAGTATTTTTTTGGGGATATAATTACATGAAAGGTCAAAACCTTTTTGATGGCCCTTCTACAACCTATTACGCAACTTATAAAAACGTACAAGGATTAACCACTGCTAGTCCTGTAACAATCAATGGGTTGGCTGTTGGTAAAATTTCTGATATAAGTTTTAGTAACAATCCTAAATTTAAAGGCGAATTAATGGTAGCTTATACCATAGATACCGATTTACCCTTTTCTAAAAAAAGTGTTGCAAAAATTTACAGTGCAAGTTTAATGGGCGGAAAAGCACTTGCTATTGTCCCATCTTTTGAAGGAGAAAAAGCCGTTCCGGGAGATTATTTAACCGGCGCCATTGAGTCTGATATATTTTCTTCTGTAACTGAACAATTAAATCCATTACAAGCAAAATTAGAAAGTGTTATTGTTAATGCAGATTCATTAATGATTGGTTTAAACCAAGTATTAGATGAAAAATCAAGAAAAAATTTACGCTATAGTATTGCTCAATTAACTGGTATTACAAGCAATTTTAACAAAGCCTCAAAATCATTAAACGCCCTTTTAGAAACCAACCAATCAAAATTAAATGCAACCATTTCTAATACCGAAAAAATGACAGCAGATTTTTCTAAAGTTTCACAGCGATTATCTAATATTGATATTGAAAATACAGTTAAAAAGTTAGAAAGTACCCTTGCTAACTTTAATGAAATCATCAAAAGTATGAAAGATGGTAATGGTACTATAGGAAAATTACTAAGTGACGAAGCCATGTATACAAACCTTACCAATGCCTCTAAAGAAATGGAAGAACTACTTAGAGAAATGAAACTGCATCCAAAACGATTTGTACATTTTTCACTCTTCGGAAAAAAAGATAAAAAAGGCTACGTAAAAGACACTATTAACTAAACTTATAGCAATGCAATACATACCAAACATCCTTTTTGCAATACTACTATTTGTAGGCGTTGGTTTTTTTGTAAAAAACATTCAAAAACTTATACGTAATATTAAATTAGGTAAAGATATTGATAGAACAGACAACCGTTCTGCACGATGGAAAAACATGGCAAATATTGCCTTAGGGCAATCTAAAATGGTAAAAAGACCAGTTTCTGGTTTCCTTCACGTGATTGTTTATGTTGGTTTTATCATCATTAATATAGAAGTGCTAGAAATTATTATAGACGGTTTGTTTGGAACACATCGTGTTTTTCAAAACTTATTAGGCGATACCTTTTATGGTTTTCTAATCGGTTTCTTTGAAATATTAGCATTGTTGGTATTTGTTGCGGTAACCATTTTTTGGATTCGAAGAAATGTCATTAAAATCAAACGCTTTTGGAATAAAGAAATGAAAGGCTGGCCAAAAAGTGACGGAAATAATATTCTCTATTTCGAAATGGTATTGATGTCTTTATTCTTAATCATGAACGCCACAGACACCCATTTTCAGCAATTAGGCATTGGTAATGTTGTAAGTCAATACTTAGCACCAATATTTAGTAATTTTTCAGAAAGCATTTTACATATAATAGAACGTAGCGCTTGGTGGATACATATTGCAGGCATCTTCGTTTTTTTAAATTACTTATACTATTCTAAACATTTGCACATACTCTTAGCTTTTCCGAATACATTTTATGCTAATTTAAAACCAAAAGGGCAGTTTCCTTTAAACGCAACCGTTACTTCAGAAGTTAAAATGATGCTAGACCCAAATGCAGATCCATTTGCTGCACCTCCAGAAGGTGCTTCAGAAGAAGTGCCAGAAAAATTTGGCGCAAGTGATGTCACCGATTTAAATTGGGTGCAACTCATGAATGCCTACACATGTACAGAATGCGGACGTTGTACTTCTGTGTGCCCAGCCAACCAAACAGGAAAAGAATTGTCTCCAAGAGCTATCATGATGAAAACACGTGATCGACTAGAAGAGGTAGGTAAAAATATAGATGCAAATGGTACATTTAAAGATGATAATAAGCAATTATTAAATAATTATATCACGCCAGAAGAACTCTGGGCTTGTACCAGTTGTAATGCTTGCGTAGAAGAGTGTCCTGTAAATATTGATCCACTTTCTATCATTATGGATATGCGTCAATATTTAGTCATGGAACAATCTGCAGCACCAGCAGAATTAAACAATATGATGACCAATATCGAAAATAATGGCGCACCGTGGCCATACAACCAAATGGACCGATTAAATTGGAAAGACGAATAAATAACCAAACTGAACTAACCACTAATACCTAATTACTAACCACTAACACCTAAATTATGAACGTACCTACAATGGCAGAAATGATGGCGCAAGGCAAACAACCAGAAGTGTTGTTTTGGGTTGGATGCGCAGGCAGTTTTGATGATAGAGCCAAAAAAATCACCAAAGCTTTTGTTAAAATCATGCAAAAAGCAAAAGTATCGTTTGCAGTATTAGGAACCGAAGAAAGTTGCTCTGGAGATCCAGCAAAACGTGCAGGAAACGAATTTTTATTTCAAATGCAAGCCATGAGCAATATTGAGGTAATGAATATGTATGAAGTAAAAAAAATTGTAACAGCATGTCCGCATTGTTTTAATACCATAAACAATGAATACCCTCAATTAGGAGGGGATTTTGAAGTAATGCACCATACCCAATTCTTAAAATCGTTATTAGATGAAGGTAGATTAACCATAGAGGGCGGAAAATTCAAAGGAAAGCGTATTACTTTTCATGATCCTTGTTATTTAGGTAGAGCAAATAATATTTACGAAGCACCAAGAGATTTAATAAAAAAACTAGATATAGAATTGGTAGAAATGAAGCGTTGTAAAACCAACGGACTCTGTTGTGGAGCTGGCGGTGCTCAAATGTTTAAAGATGCTGAAAAAGGCGAAAAAGAAATCTTTGTAGAACGCACAGAAGATGCCATAGAAGTAACGCCAGATATTATTGCAACTGGTTGCCCTTTTTGTAATACCATGATGACAGACGGTGTTAAAGTAAAAGAAAAAGAAAGCAGTATTCAAGTGTTAGATATTGCAGAAATGATTGCCAATGCAGATGATTTATAAATAATAATCAACTCTTAAACAATCGCTAATAAATGCATACAAGCTGATAAAAAAAAGAAAAAGAATGAAAAAAATAACAACTATTTTACTTTTACTAATGACTGTTGTTGCATGTAGTAAAAAAACAGCTAAACAGCAAAATGAAAAAGAATTGCTTAACCAAAATACTGAAATTCAAGAAGATGTAAAAGATACGATTACAGTTATAGATTCTACTCTACTTAAAAAGAGCATAGCCTTAAAACACCCTTCGGCATTTAAGGATAGATTGGTCTACACCGTTCAAATAGGAGCCTTTTCTAAGCCCAATCCAAAATTAGAAGCAGATGCCAATATCACTACCAAAGAAGAAGGAGCGTTAATTATTTACCGCTACGGAAATTTTGACACCTACAAAGAAGCAACAGCATTTAAAAATTCTGCAAAGCAATTGTATCCAGGGGCTTTTATTGTTCCCATTAATAAAGGGAGTCGTATCAATATAACAGAAGCCTTAAAGATTAGTAACGAACAGGTGCACTAAGCATGTTTAAAAACTACCTAAAAGCAGCCCGTTTAAGAACCTTGCCTTTATCACTTTCTGGCATTATTGTAGGGAGTTTTTTAGGTGTTTTATACAATTACAATACGCTTCTAAATAACCGTTTAGCCGCTGTTTCTGAATTAAAAAAAAATACATTTTTTAGTTTTAAAACGGTGTTTTTAGAACATTCATTAATTTTTTTATTAGCGATTCTAACCACCATAGGTTTTCAAATCCTATCTAATTTTGCAAACGATTATGGTGATGGTGTTAAAGGAACAGATGCTCATAGAATAGGCGAAAAACGTATGGTAGCTACTGGAAAAATTAGACCCAAGCAAATGAAAAACGCCATGATGGTGACAGCGCTTATTACCTTTTGTTTCGCCCTATTGCTTATTTATATTTCCTTCGGAAAAGAAAATATTATGTATTCCATTTTCTTTTTTGTTTTAGGGCTGTTGGCCATAGCTTCAGCTATCAAATACACCGTAGGGAAATCTGCTTATGGATACAGTGGCTTTGGAGATGTTTTTGTGTTTCTTTTCTTCGGATTGGTAAGTGTTTTAGGAAGCTATTTTTTATATACCAAGCACTTTAATGCATTACTTCTATTACCAGCAACAAGTGTAGGCTTGTTGAGTGTAGCAGTATTAAATCTCAATAACATGCGAGATATTAATGAAGATAGATTGGCACATAAAAACACTTTGGTTGTTAAAATAGGAAGTCAGAAAGCAAAAAAATATCATCTTTTTTTAATGATAGCTACCATGCTATCAGCATTGTTTTTTGTTTTATTAGACTTTAGAAGCGCAAAGCAATTTTTATTTTTAATCGCCTTTATTCCATTGTTTAAAAATAGTATCGTAGTTTTTAAAAATAAAAACCCAAGTGCATTAGACAATGAGCTTAAAAAAGTGGCGTTGAGTACTTTTTTATTTGCTATCCTTTTTGCCTTCGGAAACGTTTTGTAACTTGCTTACAAATCCTAACTTAAAAACATACAAATGAAAATAACTTTTTTAGGACACGCATCTTTACATATAGAAGTAGCAGGGAAACACCTTATTGTAGATCCTTTTATCTCTGCCAATGACAAAGCAAAGCATATTGATGTAAATACGCTAAAAGCAGATTACATTTTAATAACACATGCACATCAAGATCATATTTTAGATGTAGAAAGTATAGCCAAAAACACAGGCGCAAAAGTTATTTCAAATTACGAAATAGTAACACATTTTGGTAATTTGGATATTGAAGGTCATCCTATGAATCACGGTGGAAGTTGGAATTTTCCCTTCGGAAAACTAACCTATACCAATGCAATTCACACAAGTTCATTTCCAGATGGAAGCTATGGAGGTAATCCAGGTGGTTTTGTATTAGAAACTTCAGAAGGAAATATTTACATAGCAGGAGATACCGCTTTAACAATGGATATGAAATTAATACCCATGCAATGTAAATTAGATCTTGCTATTTTACCCATTGGTGATAATTTTACCATGGGTATTGAAAGTGCAGTGATAGCAGCACAATTTGTAGCATGCAATCGTGTATTGGGTTATCATTATGACACCTTTGGATATATAACGATAGATCACGCCAAAGCAATAGCAGCTTTTAAAGCTAAAAAAATGGATTTAAACTTATTAGAAATAGGCGCTAGTTTAGAGGTTTAACTCTTTTACTTTCTAACCATTGTTTTCGCATATCTTCAGAAGTTACGCCTGTGCCATCATGTCGCCAACCAGGAGGTTTTACTAGATATTTTAGTCGGTTTAAAAAGGATGTTTTACTTGTAAAAACATCTTTAAATAAAGCAATCCATTCATGAAAAGCTATATATATTGGATTGTAATTCTTAATATTTGTTGTTAATCCGTAGACTGCTTTTTCTGAAGGTAACTCAGACTGAAACGTATTAAAAATCCTATCCCAAATAATAAAAATTCCGGCATAGTTTCTATCTAAATATAACGGATTGCTACCATGGTGTACTCTATGATGTGATGGCGTATTCATAACTGCTTCAAACCAAACAGGTAATTTATAAATGGTTTCTGTATGAATCCAGTATTGATAAATCAAACTTACAGACATCTGTGTAAGAATCATCAAAGGATGAAAACCAAAGAAGGGCAATACCAAGTAAAATACAATTGTAAAAAAGTTACCTGTCCAAGTTTGCCGTAAAGCAGTACTCAAATTGTATTTTTGAGAGGAATGATGAACAATATGTGATGCCCATAAAAAACGGACTTCATGTCCGTAGCGATGTAGAAAATAATAACAAATATCATCTGCAAATAAAATTAGAACCCATGCCCACCAAGTAAACGGAATCGTAAAAATTCTAAAATTTTCATAAGCACCAAAAAGTAACCAAACCACAAATATTTTATTTAATATACCAGAAACTAGGCTACCTATACCCATTGTAATTGAAGCTGCAGTATCTCTTATTTCGTATTTTTTAGGGCGCTCATGCCGTGTGATTAAACTTTCTAAAATGACCGTTACAAAAAAAAACGGTACTGCGTATGGTAATATATCAGGAATCTGAGGTACGTACATTTAAAATGTGTATTTTTGGTACTTAAATGTACTAATTTTTTTTGAAAGCATCTTTTACAAAATACACATTACAATTTAAACAAGCTAGCGGAACCTCTAGAGGTATCTTGCATACCAAAGAAACATACTTTTTAACCATAACTAAGAATAGTAAAAAAGGAATAGGCGAATGCGCTTTGTTTAAAGGTTTGAGTATTGATGACAAACCAGATTACCAAGAAAAATTACAATGGGTTTGTGATCACATCTACTACGGCAAAGAGAAACTTTACGAAGCTTTACAAGCGTATCCTTCTATACAATTTGGTGTAGAGCAAGCATTTTTGTCATTAGAAAGTAACGATATGTTTACGCTTTTTCCTTCAGTATTTACAAAAGGAAAAGCTGCAATACCTATAAACGGTTTGATTTGGATGGGAGATAAAGCTTTTATGCAACAGCAGATAAAAGAAAAAATAAAGCAAGGTTTTACCACCTTAAAAATGAAAATTGGTGCTATTGATTTTGAATCGGAAATAGCCTTGTTGCAATCTATTCGAAATCAATTTTCATCAAAAGACATTACCTTACGAGTAGATGCAAACGGTGCTTTTTCACATACTAATGCTTTAGAAAAACTAGAGCGTTTGGCAAAACTCAGCATGCATTCCATAGAACAACCAATCAAGGCTGGTCAGCCAGAAGCTATGGCAAAACTTTGCGCACAAACGCCTTTACCAATTGCCTTAGATGAAGAGTTAATTGGAGTATTTACTTCCGAAGAAAAAAAGAGATTGCTACAAACTATTCAACCACAATTTATCATATTAAAACCTAGTTTAATTGGTGGTTTTAAAGGCAGTAATGAATGGATTAAGCTTGCTAAACAACAACAACAAATTGATTGGTGGATTACCAGCGCATTAGAAAGTAATGTTGGTTTAAATGCCATAGCGCAATACACTTTTACACTACAAAATCCGTTGCCACAAGGTTTAGGCACAGGCAGTCTTTTTACAAATAATATCATCGCACCATTGCAAGTAAAAAATGGTACATTGCAATATCATACAACTTCGCATTGGGATTTTAATTTAGAAAAATGAACAAATTTATACAACAAGCATATAAAGGTAAAAACGATTGGTATTTATACCTCATAACTTTTTTTTTAGTAGTAATAGGCTGGCAATTAATTGGTATTATTCCTTTGGTTGTCGTTGCAATCATGCACTCTAAAGATATGGGCGAATTTGCCAAAGCTGCGGGTGATAATTTTATGAGCCTTGGTATCAACCCTAATTTATTTTTATTTTTAATGATTTTTATGTTTGCCATGGGGCTTTGGGCGCTGTATTTATGTGTTAAGTTTATCCATAAACGTACGTTTACATCTTTAGTTACCAGCAGAAAAAAAATAGATTGGAAACGCATTTTGTTTGCCTTTATGCTTTGGGGTCTTGTTTCTACTGTGTTTACTTTTTATAGCATTTTTACAGAGCCAGAAATGTATCAATGGAATTTTAAACCCGAACCGTTTTTCACATTGGTTGCCATATCATTTTTATTTTTGCCCTTGCAAACTAGTTTTGAAGAATTATTTTTTAGAGGTTATTTAATGCAAGGTTTTGGGCTGTTGTTTAAAAATGCATTGATTCCTTTACTATTAACAGCTACTTTTTTTGGTTTATTGCATGGCGCAAATCCAGAAGTAGAAAAATTGGGTATGATTATGATGGTTTATTATATTGGTACTGGTTTGTTGTTGGGTATTATGACTTTAATGGACGAAGGTACAGAGTTAGCTATTGGTTTTCATGCTGCTAATAATATTTTTGCAGCCATTTGGGCAACTAGTACTTGGACGGTTTTTCAAACAGACGCATTGTATATTGACACTTCAGAACCTAGTGTAGGCTTTGAATTGTTTTTTCCTGTTTTGGTAATTTATCCAATATTACTGTTTATTTTTTCTAAAAAATACGGTTGGACAAATTGGTTTAAAAAGTTAGTTGGTCGTATAGAGAGACCCATTGCAATTCAAGATGATAAAACTAGTTTTTTAGAAGTATAATACCATGAAATTGCATCTAGACTTTAAGTTGAATGGTTTTTCTTTTACTTCGGAAAAAGAATTGTTAGTCTATGCAAAGCAATTTCACAAAGCAGCCTTTCCTTTTTTAAAACAATGGTTTGATAGTAATGATAGTATTATTGTTCAAACATCTGGATCTACAGGAAAACCAAAAGACATTGTTATAAAAAAAGAGTTCATGGTAAATTCTGCACAAGCAACCCAAACATTTTTTAATTTACCTTCTAAAACAAATGCTTTGCTTTGTTTGTCTCCAAATTATATTGCAGGTAAAATGATGTGGGTACGTGCCATGACTTTAGGTTGGCATTTAGATGTTGTGCAGCCAAATGCAAATCCACTAAAAGAAATAAATAAAACCTATGATTTTTCTGCTATGGTACCTTTGCAAGTTGCACAATCAATAACGCATTTAGATAAAGTGAAAAAACTTATTGTTGGTGGCGCTGCTATTTCTTCAGAATTACTTCAGCTATTACAAAAACAAACTACAAAAGTATTTGCCACCTACGGAATGACAGAAACTGTAACACATATTGCTGTTTGTGAAATCACGAATAATGAAATTCAGGCAGGAAACTATAAAATACTTCCAGATGTGAAAATTTCTAAAGATAATCGTGGGTGTTTAGTGATTCATGCACCTAAAATTTCTGAAAGCAAAGTAATTACAAACGATTTAGTAAATCTTATTTCTGAAACAAGTTTTGAATTACTGGGGCGTATAGATAATATTATTAATTCTGGCGGTGTAAAAATTATTCCAGAACAAGTAGAAGCAAAGTTAGCCTACTTGATAAATAGGCGGTTTTTTATTGCGGGTATTCCAGATGAAAAATTTGGCGAAAAAGTGGTGTTGGTTATAGAAGGAAATCCTAAACCTTCTTTTAATTTAAGTGACTTAAAAGTTGCATCACTTTCTAAATATGAATTTCCGAAGCAATTATTTTATGTAAATAAATTTGTAGAAACTAATACGGGAAAAATAGTCCGTAAAAAGACACTTTTACAATATGTTGAAAAATTGTAACTTACTTTAAAATAACAAAATGAAAAATGTACAATTTTATATTCTTCTAGCACTCATTTTTTCATGTGCTTCTTCTAAAGATGCAAATAAAACGCAACAAGCATCAAAAACAGCTGTGATAGCAGAGTGGTCACAAGTTGGTCCTTTGGTTTTTCCTGAGAATAAATACAATTTAAGAAACAGGAACAGTATTATGGGTATTGGCCATATAAAAGCTGTATATATCTATCCAAATAATAAAAATCATATTTTAATTGGTGCCCATGGAGGTGGTCTATGGGAGACTATAAATGGCGGAAAAAACTGGCATTGTTTAACAATCAACATACCAGTACTTACCGTAAGAAAAATTGATGTAGTTGGTAACACAATCTATGCAGCAACTGGTTATAATCATTCTGCTGCTCGATTTTCTAATATTTCTGAAACTCAAAAATATGGTTTAGGAGTTATAAAAAGTAGTGATCAAGGCAAAACATGGTCTTGGGATGCAAACACCTTATTTAATTGTGTTGGTTTTTCTGTTTGTAAATCTAATACTAATATTATTTATGCTTGTAGTACAACAAACGTTTATAAATCTACAAATGCTGGGTTAACATGGTTTCTTCAAAAAGAATTAACCAAAGCACTATACAGATATAGTATACTTGATGGTATAGAAGTTAATCCAACAAATAGTGATAAAGTATTTGTATCTGCTTTTTTTAGTTATGGAACCAAACCTATAAATAGCACAGTCTTATTTAAAACAACAGATGGAGGAAAACACTGGACTAAAGAGTCATTATTATTCAAAACTCATTTTAAAGACAAAGAATTAAACCTAAATACGGTAGGGAATGGCATTAAGTTGTACTATGATAAAATTGGCAACACGCTATATGCTAGTCTTTTAACAAACGGCTATTTAAAACAAAGAAGTAAATTATTTATATTTAAAACAAAAGATTGGACACATTGGAAACTATTAAATAGCACACCCAGTTATGGAGGTTCTATGTTATCTAATGCATTATTAATTGCAAATAAATTGATTTATTTTGGAGGCATTGATTTGTTAAAAGCAAACGTCTTAAACCCTGTGTTTAAAAATATATCAAACCGAAATATACACCTCGATATTCGTGATTTAAAGTGGCATACCGGCACCTTATTTATTGCAACAGATGGAGGCTTATTTACTACAGAAGATTATGGAAAAACCTTTACTAATTTAAATGGAGATTTAAATGTAATGCAAGTATATGCCATGAGTTATTCTACTAACGAAACATCTAAATCTATTACAATAGGCACACAAGATGATGGTTTCTACAGAAATGATTTAGATGGCACCAATTGGTATAATATTGAGCCTTGGGGAGAAGGAGCCCCTTATGCACATCCGACCGATAAAAATATTATTTTTTTTAAAAGTAATACAAAGCTACTTAATTTTTCTAAAGATGGTGGAAAGACAATTTCAAATCTTAAAAACAATAAAGAGTTGGTAAAAACTTTTGAATGGGAAAACCCTGTAGTTTTTCACCCTAAAGAAAAAGAAACAATATTAACAGAGTTAAAACTAAAAAACACCCATGGATTATTTACTTCTAAAGACTTCGGAAAAACATGGCAATTAATTTTTAAAAACAAACCAAATCAAAGAGTGGTAACAATGTCATATAGCAGAAGCAAACCTTCTATTATATATTTTGCAACTGTAGCTTATAATTTTAGTAAATTACCTTGGCAATTTATTTCTGAGATGTATATTTCAACAAATGCTGGAAAGACTTTTAAAAAAATATCAAAAGGATTAGAAATGATACAAAGCAAAGCACGAATAAACGAAATATTTGTAGACCCCAAAAACCCTAAAAATGTATGGATTTGCTTCGGAAATCTAATTGATCACCAAAAAGTTTATTTTACTAATAACGCTGGGAAGTCTTGGGTAAACATATCTGCAAACCTTCCTAATTACCCTGCTAATAGATTTGCGTTTTATCAAGCAACGAACACTCTTTTTTTAGGGACAGATTATGGTATTTATAGCTACAAAAACAAAAAATGGATTCCTTTTGGTACAAATTTTCCTAAGGCTATTGTATCTGATATGGTAATTGACCAAAAAACTAGAGAATTTTTTGTGAGTACTTATGGTAGAGGCGTTTGGAAAAGCACTATTAAATAGTTAATAATTTGGTTTTATTCTAATGTAAACACATCCAGCTTTCCATCGTTATTGGTTACAATAATATGATGGTTTAAGATAAGCAAATCTTTAGCGTCTCCCGTTGTTTGAAAACCGGTTTTACTTGCATTTAATACAGAAAAATTTCCGTTAGTATAATCTAAAATGCTACCTATTGAGGCATCATAGCGCACGGTTTCGACTTCTGTATTAAATAAGTTTCCTATGGTTATGATTTCTTGTTTCCCATTGTGATTGATGTCTTTAAAAGTAACAGCTGTAATTGGACTAAACTGTGCTTGATTTGGCAAGTTGGTCATTTTAAATGTACCATCTCCTATATTTTCTAAATACACACTATAAAGTGTGTTGGCTTTGTAATGCAAGGCATTTGCTAGTTTTTCATCTCCAAACATATCTTTTACAGTTGCGTTTGCAAAAAAGGTGTAGGTTGGAAATTTTTTCTGAATACTTGGCACTTGCTGTGATGAACATTCTCGCCCTCTAGAAGGCACTAACCTGCCTTTGTATTTGTTAGAAAGCACTATATCATATGTGCCATTATTATCAAAATCATCACAAAATATGTGAAATTCTTTTCCTTTTTCAGTATTGAATTTGGTGTTTTTACCTAGGTTGCCTATTATAAAATCTTCATCACCATCATCATCAATATCATGTGCTGTAATACTAAACCAAATGCCAAGACTGTTTTGTAAACTTTTAATTGATGTTGAGGTGAATTGCCCGTCTGTATTTTTTAAAACGTGTATTTTTGACCACTCGCCAACAACCATTAAGTCTTTATCACCATCATTGTCATAATCTGTAAACACAGCAGCTGTCACCATTCCTAAATTTTCTAAGCCCTTATTAGATTTTGTGAATTTTCCATTGTTGTTGATTAAAAAATAGGAAGTTGGTGGGTATGGATATTTGTTTGGTATTAATCTTCCACCAATAAACAGATCCATATCACCATCATTGTCAATGTCGTTTGCAATTACTGTTTGTCCGCTTTGTACAATTTTTGGTAGAACATTCTGAGTTTTTGTAAAGTTTCCATGACCATCATTTTGATAGAGTCTGTCTTGAAACATATTAGAACCTACTTTAAATTCACTTCCGCCACTTACCACATACAAATCTAAGTCGTTGTCATTATCATAGTCAAAAAACACAATGCCGAGGTCTTCATAAGCTTTATCTTTAGAAAAAGGATTTGTTTTTTGTTTAAAACCTCCATTTTTTTGTTGAATAAATAAGGTTCCAGATTGGTTAGCAGCTCCGCCTATAAAAAAGTCTTCCAATCCGTCATTGTTTACATCAGCTTTTTCTATAAACGGACCATTATGAGATTGAGAATAGGGTAGCAATATTTGTTCTGTAAAATCATAAAAGGTATTTTCTTTGTGCTTGTATTTTAGGTCTAATTGATTTGTTGTAAGAAATGTTTTACTCTTTTTACTTCTGAATGTTTTGTTTTTAGCATTTTTATAATCTATAGTGAGAGTTTGGTTGGTAGATTGGTTTTTTAAAATAGCGGTTTTATTATCTGGCCAAACAACTTTAATAGAATCTATTAGTGTTTCATTTCCGAAGCCAAAATGAATACTATTGGTTACAGATGATTGATATCCGCGACTTAAATAAAGTGTTTGTACTTGTTGTTTGTTTTTGCTGTATGCATATACTTTTGTGCCAATTGCTAAAACGTTTTTAGGAGTTCCTTTTAAATGAATCTTTAAGTAATTGTTTTTGCTGTTATTTTTAAAAATAAAAGCCTTATCATTCATGTTGTTTACAATCAAATCTAAATCACCGTCATTGTCTAAGTCTGCATATGCAGCACCATTAGAATAAGAAGGTTTTCCATCTGTCCATTTTTTTGAAACATTTTTAAAAGTTAAATCGCCATTATTTTTAAAAAAATAATTGGTAATTTTTTCTTCTGGTATCATATCTTCTAGTGCTTTTAAAGTAAGCGCTTCACCGCGTTTGTTTTTATTTTTTAGGGCAATTCTAAAGTCACGGTTGCCCATATCTTTTACAATGCCGTTTGTTATATATAAATCTTTTAAACCATCGTTGTCAAAATCAGCAAACAGTGGCGCCCAGCTCCAGTCGGTTTTTGATACACCTGCTAATTGGGCAATTTCACTAAAAGAGCCATTACCATTGTTTAGTTGTAGCATGTTTGCCATATATTGATGGTGATAGCCTCTTTGTACCATTGCATTGAAATTTTTTGTACTCATAGAAGCCATGTTTTTTTTGCTTCTTATGTGATCTGCAGGTGTCATATCTAAAACAGCTAAATCTGGTTTTAAATCATTGTTGAAATCTGCAAAATCAGAGCCCATACTACTAAATGAAATATGCTTGGTTTTGGTTAAAATTTCATCTGTAAAAGTCCCGTTTTTGTTATTGATATAAAGATTATCTGGCTCTAAGTAGTCATTGCAAACATATACATCTGGCCAACCGTCATTATTAAAGTCGCCAATAGCGGCGCTTAATCCCCATGATTTGTTTGTAATACCTGCTTTTTTACTAATGTCTGTAAAATAGGTGCCATCGTTTCTGTAAAGTTTGTCAGAAGTTTTAGGACTTGTATTTTTTTGTATTTCTATACTTATTTTTGTGTTGTTTTTAAAATCATCACGGTGATTGACTAAATACATATCTAAATCACCATCTTTATCCATATCAAAAAAATAGGCTTGAATAGAAAAAGCGTTATCATCTAATTTCCATCTTTCAGCTTCTTCTTTAAAAGTTCCGTTTTTTTGATTAATGTAGAGTTTGTTTTTTCTAAGTGCATCATTTTTTAAAGAAGCAGATTTACAAACATAAATATCTAACCAACCATCATTATTGATGTCTACCATTGTTACGCCTGCGGTCCACCCTTTAGTATCTGTAATATTTGCTTTTTTTGTAATGTCTTCAAAAACAAAATTTCCTTTATTTAGATAAAGTTTGTTTTCGTGTTGGTTTGATGTAAAATAAATATCAATTAAGCCGTCATTATTAATATCACCAGTAGCAACCCCACCACCAATAAAAATATAAGCATAGTTTAAAAAATTGAAGGCTAAAGTTTCTTGAATGCTGTTTTTAAAGTGTATGTTAGATGTTTTGGAATCAATTTGAGTGAATAAATGCTTTTCTGTATTTTGTGTTCTAGCAGTAATGCTTTCGTTATTTTCTTTTTTGCAAGAAAAAATAGCAATGAATCCCAAGACAATCAGTAGTTTTCGCATGATTTATTTTCTTTCAATATCTAGAAAAGTTTTATCGTCAAAATAATTTTTATATTGTTTTAATGACAATGCAGATGGTGTGTCTGTATAGTTTTCTGGTTTGTCAATTTTATAAAGCTTTGTTTCTCTATTAATGGTATATTGATTTGGAACTAGATAAACAGAGTCAGAAGAAACAGCAGTGACTTTAAAAGTACTGTATTCGCCATCAATTTTATAGTCCACAATATCTCCTTTTTTGGGAGTTTCAATAAAATGAACCATTTCTTTGTCATGATCTTTGCTTGCTTTTATTCCGAAGATAGCAAGACCAACAATAAGCGCAGTTCCACTCCAATACCATAAAGGAGATTTTGTACTCAATTTAACATTTTTATAAGCCATTTTAAGTGGCTCGTTCATTTCTTTTGGAGCAAGTGTGCGTTTGCAATGGTTGCATTCTGAAACGCCTTTTTTAGAAAGAGGAAACAAAGGAATCCAATACAAATGTGCATATCTTCCAAAAATGCTAATGGTATGAGTACTTTGTTGTTTGCAATAATCGCAATGGATGCTATTTACATTTTCTGTTGCAATGTGTTTTCCTTTTGATCCGTAAAATATCATAGTTGGGTTTTAAAAATTACATTTCCATAGAATGATATACATGTTGTACATCATCATCTTCTTCTAGGCGTTCTAATAATTTTTCTACGTCTGCTTGTTGTTCTTCAGAAAGTTTGGTTGTAGTTGTTGGTATGCGTTCAAAGCCAGAGGATAGTATTTCGACTTTATTTTCTTCAAAAAAAGTTTGTAAGGCGCCAAATTGTTCAAACGGAGCGTAAATGATTACGCCTTCTTCATCAATAAAAACTTCTTCTACATCAAAATCAATAAGCTCTAATTCTAGTTCTTCCATATCCATAGAAATATCGTCCTTTTTTAAGGTGAAGTTACAGGTATGATCAAACATAAAAATAACTGATCCAGAAGTTCCGAAATTGCCATTACATTTATTAAAAGCAGCACGTACATTGGCTACAGTTCTATTGTTGTTGTCGGTTGCGGTTTCTACAACCAATGCAATGCCATGTTGTGCATAGCCTTCAAACAAGACTTCTTTGTAATTGGCAGTATCTTTGTCAGACGCTTTTTTAATGGCACGTTCTACATTATCTTTTGGCATGTTTGCTGCCTTTGCATTTTGTATGATGGCTCTTAAACGCGAGTTGGTATCTGGATTGGGTCCGCCTTCTTTTACGGCCATTACAATGTCTTTTCCTATTCTTGTAAAGGTCTTTGCCATAGCAGACCAACGTTTCATTTTTCGTGCTTTACGAAACTCAAATGCTCTTCCCATTTATATTATTTATATGATTTTCAACAAATGTAATTATTCCAAGCTATAATTACAACGATTTTTGAATGCAAATTTAAGGTTTAGAGTCTTTTTTTTATGATGAGCTCGCCTTTTCTGTTGTAGGCTCTCCAAATTCCAGATTGTTTACCTTTTCTAAATTTACCAGAAATTTTAAGGACTCCGTTTGGATAATATTCTTTATAGCTTCCGTGTTTTAATCCATTTTTTAATTCAATAACACGATAGGTTTTTCCAGTATCAAATCTTGTTGTATAGCTTTTTGCATTTAAATCGGTAGGGTAGATTTCTTTTATATTAAAGACGGTTTTTTTATTTATTTCTGAAGGTGTATTGTTTTCAAACACTAATTTGTTTTCTATTAATTGTGCTTCAATCCCTGCTGTACTTTCAAAAATTGTTTTGTTTTTTACAATTTTCGGGTCTTGATATTTAATAACAAAACTGCTTTTAAAGATGTTTTTTTCGGGTGTTAATTGAAATCCTAATTGCGGAAAACAAATGATAAAGTCTTTGTTTTTATGCATACTCTTCTTTGTTGCTGTGTTGGCAAGAGCGTATGCACTTTTGTATAAAATAGGTGTATTGATGTATGTAAATACACTTGATTGAGTTTCAAAATTTTTATTAAAATTTTGAAACTCAATATTATTTTTAAGGGTTTTGTGTTTTATTTTTTGATTGATAATGTGTTTTAAAGTATTGGGGTGATTGCTAAACACAACAACATCATCAATGATTGTGTAATATGGTTTTTCGATGGCTTTAAATACATCACCAAGTATGATTTTAAAAAAACTTTTTATTGATAAATAATTAATGTCAAATCCTTTATAGTTTATTTGTTTAAACTTTACTGGTGTTCTTTTTTTTATTTGTGTTAAAATAAAGTCTAATTCTTTTTTAGCGATTGATATATTTTTAGTTTTAATTACCAATGCAACATCATTTTTAGCATTCTTTATTGGCGAGGAAACATGAATCAAAGCAATTTCATTACCAATCCAGCTAATAAAGTTTTTTTTGATATTGATTTTTAGTACATTTTCAACTTTTTCTAATCCGTCTAAATAACTTTTAAACTGTGTGGTATTTTCTTTTAGAATGTCTTCAAAATTTTGATAAAAAGTTGTAAAATTCTGAAAACTAAAGCTTGTATAGATGGCTGTTTTTTCTGGAATAATTGCAGTGATAGTTCTTTTTCCAATGCCAGATTTATGAATGGCTTTTAAATAGGTAGAAGCTGTTTCGCTAACGTTTGTAAAGCCATTGGCAATTAATAAATTGTTCTCTAAATCAAAATTGAAACCAGAAAATAGTAAATTTTCATTTAAATTTTTAATGATGTAATGTGGCTTATCTGTAAAGGTTTTTACAAACGCATTTAAGTTTTTGTATTGAAAATACAATCTAAAAAGATTATTTTCATCTACTTTTTTTTGAATCTCTAAAAAATTGAGATCTCTGCCAATTTTAGGATCTAAATATTCATCTATAGAAGCTTCAACTAGAGTATGTGTGTAAGAGGCAATGAGTTGGTTTTTAATAAAAGAAAGATAAAAAGTATCTCTTGTTTTTTTATCAAAGATTTCAACAATTTCTTGGTTGTGATATTTTCTGCTGGTTACTTTAAAGTTATTGTTTACGAGTTTGTTGATATTGCTTTTTAAAAGGTTTAAACGTGCCAATTTTTGCAAGTCTATAATATATAAAAAGCTATACGCTTTTGGTTTGTACATATGGGCAGAGATGAGGACTTCTCGGTTGCCAATGTAGTTTAATAGTCCTTTACGTTGTTTAAAAATAGTATCTAACTTTGTAATGCTTAAGGTGAGCTGTTTAAAGTATTCGTTGTTTTGAAGATGATTCCAAACCTCACTTTTACTAATTGTTTCCCAGTTGTCTAGTGGCTTTTGCGTTTCAATAATATAAACGGCATCTTTTGGTACTAGGTAAATAGATTGTAAATTGTCTTTTTCTGCAACGTAAAACACATACAACTGCTGAAGAATAATTACTAAAACAAGCAACAAAAGACCTATAAATACCTTTTTTTTAGTCATTTAATTGTTTTTTTAAAGGGAGTCCTAAAAATTCATTTGTGTATTCTGGAGTAAACAGTAATTCCCATTTTCCGTCAGTAAACTGATAGACCATTTTTTTTCCTTTTAGCTGTTTCGTTACAGTACTGTTATTAGTTTTGCTAAAAGTAGTTTTCAAAATAATAACAAGCGCCTTGTTGTAAGAAACATTAAAAATAGGTCTACTAATCGAACAATATTCATCTAAAAAATAATTGTTTTTAAGTATTATATTTTGGTCAATAATTTTTTTATCATTTATAATATCTGTAGTTATTTTAAATGTTTTAAAGAAGTTGATTTGTTTTTTTAAATGAAGAGTATCTTTTGTTTGTAAATTTTTTTTTAATTTTTTTATGAAAGCGTTACCGTAAAAAGATGGTTTTATTTTTTCACTTATAGATAGCGGTTTATTTAAACAATAATTTGAAGATAAAATATCTTCTTTGTTGTCATTGTACACTTGCAGTATTAAGTTTTTAATTTGATTTGAATCATTCGTCATTTTAATGCTTTTACAACTATAAAAGCTAGGCATAAAGAAAAGAAATACAATTAATGATTTCATGGCTAAACCTGTAATATACCTAAATTAAATTTCTTTTCAATGGGTGCATGATTGGCGGCTTCTATGCCCATAGAAATCCACGTTCTGGTATCTAATGGATTAATAACACCATCTGTCCAGATACGAGATGCTGCAAAATATGGAGAAACTTGCTCATCATACCTAGATTTAATTTTATTAAAGAGCTCTTTTTCTTGCGCTTCGGTTATTTTTTCTCCTCGTTTTTTTAGCGAAGCGGTTTCAATTTGCAGCAGTACTTTTGCAGCAGAATTACCACTCATTACTGCTAGCTCTGCACTTGGCCACGCAACAATGAATCGCGGGTCATAAGCTTTGCCACACATTGCATAATTTCCGGCACCGTAGGAGTTGCCAATAACAATCGTAAATTTAGGTACGACTGAATTACTAACTGCATTGACCATTTTTGCACCATCTTTGATGATGCCGCCATGTTCGCTTTTACTGCCAACCATAAAGCCTGTAACATCTTGTAAAAAAACCAATGGTATCTTTTTTTGATTACAATTGGCTATAAAACGGGTGGCTTTGTCTGCACTGTCAGAATATATTACGCCGCCAAATTGCATTTCTTTTTTGGCGTTTTTTACTAATTTACGTTGGTTGGCAACAATACCAACTGCCCAACCATCTATTCTAGCATAGGCGCAAATAATTGTTTTTCCGAAGTCTTTTTTATATTCTTCAAATTCAGATGCGTCTACCAGACGTTTTATGATTTCTTTCATATCGTATTGATCAGCACGAGATTTTGGCAAAATTCCGAAGATATCTTCTTCATTATCTTTTGGCATTAAAGTTTTTATTCTGTTAAAACCAGCTTTTTCAAAAGCCCCAATTTTGTTTACCAACTTTTTAATTTTATCAAGCGCATCTTTATCATCTTTTGCTTTATAATCTGCTACACCAGAAATTTCATTGTGTGTAGTTGCACCGCCTAAGGTTTCGTTGTCAATACTTTCACCGATAGCTGCTTTAACTAAATAACTTCCTGCTAAAAAAATACTAGCGGTTTTATCAACCATAATAGCTTCATCACTCATAATTGGGAGGTAAGCACCACCAGCAACACAACTGCCCATAACAGCAGAAATTTGTGTAATACCCATACTGCTCATAATGGCATTGTTTCTAAAAATACGTCCAAAGTGTTCTTTGTCAGGGAAAATTTGGTCCTGCATGGGTAAATATACGCCTGCAGAATCTACTAAATAAATGATGGGTAATTTATTTTCCATTGCAATTTCTTGAGCACGTAAATTCTTTTTGCCAGTAATAGGAAACCAAGCACCCGCTTTAACAGTAGCATCATTGGCAACAACAACACAAAGTTTTTTTGAAATGTAGCCTAACTTTACCACAACGCCACCAGAAGGGCATCCGCCGTGTTCTGCATACATTTTATCACCGGCAAAGGTGGCAATTTCGATACTTTTTGTTTTAGAATCAAGTAAATAATCAATACGCTCTCTTGCAGTCATTTTTCCTTTAGAATGTTGTTTTTCGATGCGTTTATCACCACCGCCTTTATAAACTGCTTGCAGTCTTTTTTTTAAATCTGAAAGTAAAAGCTTATTGTGATCTTCGTTTTTGTTGAAGTTGATGTCCATGTGTATGTTTATAATCTTGAAATCAAAAATAAGCAAAATAAATAGTTAAATGATAATCCTAAACTATTTTTAAAAAGATGAAAAAAAAAATTATCTTGCTAGTTCTTATAAATACTTAATAAAGTAAAAAAATGACAAAATACTCCCATATCTTACAGCCTTTAGATTTAGGGTTTACAACTTTAAAAAATAGAATCTTAATGGGTTCTATGCATACTGGTTTAGAAGAAGAAAAAAATGGTTTTCATAAAATAGCAGCATATTATGCAGAGCGAGCAAAAGGTGGTGTTGGTCTTATTGTTACTGGCGGAATTTCACCAAGCATCCAAGGTTGGACAGCTCCTTTTGCGGCAAGAATGACAACCAAAAAACACGCAAGAAAACACAAATTAATTACAGAAGCTGTACATAAAGAAGGAGGAAAAATTTGTATGCAAATTTTACATGCAGGTCGTTATGGTTACCATCCTTTTATTGTAGCACCATCAAAGATTAAATCACCAATAACACCCTTTAAACCTTTTAAATTAAAACAATCTGGAATTAAAAGAACAATACGTAATTTTGTCAATACCGCTAAATTGGCACAAAATGCAGGTTATGATGGTGTAGAAATAATGGGTTCTGAAGGTTATTTAATCAATCAATTTATTGCTAAAAGAACCAATAATCGCAAAGATGAGTACGGTGGTGATTACAAAAATAGAATGCGTCTACCAATAGCATTGGTAAAGCAAACCAGAGAAGCAGTTGGTGAAAATTTCATCATTATTTATAGATTGTCTATGCTTGATTTAGTAGAAAAAGGAAGCTCTTGGTCAGAAATAGTACAATTAGCAAAAGAAATTGAGAAAGCAGGAGCAACCATTATCAACACAGGTATCGGTTGGCATGAAGCAAGAATCCCTACCATTGCCACTTCGGTGCCTAGAGCTGCTTTTACTTGGGTAACTCAAAAAATGAAGCAAGAGGTTAACATACCTTTAATAACTTCAAACCGTATTAATATGCCAGCTACTGCAGAAAAAATATTAGCAGCAGGTCATGCAGATATGATTTCTATGGCAAGACCATTTCTTGCCGATCCAGAATGGGTAAACAAAGCTGCTGCAGAAAAAGAAGATGAAATAAACACATGCATTGGTTGTAATCAAGCGTGTTTAGATCATGTATTTCAACAAAAAGTGGCGAGTTGTTTGGTAAATCCTAGAGCGTGTCATGAAACAGAATTAAATTATAGTAAAACAGATAGAAAAAAGAAAATTGCTATAGTTGGAGCAGGTCCTGCAGGGATGTCAGCAGCAGCAGTTGCAGCGCAAAGAGGACATGTTGTTACCTTATTTGATGCTGATAGTGAAATAGGAGGACAGTTTAATATTGCTAAGCAAATTCCCGGTAAAGAAGAATTTTATGAAACCATTCGTTATTTTAAAAAGCAATTAGAACTTTATAATGTAACCGTAAAACTAAATACAAAAGTAGCTTCGGAAGATTTGATTGCTGAAAATTTTGATGAAATTATTATAGCAACAGGTATTAAACCTAGAATGCCAAAAATTGAAGGTATTGAAAATGCCAAAGTATTAAATTATTTAGATGTTTTAAAACACAAAAAACATGTTGGTAAACGTGTAGCAGTTATAGGTGCGGGTGGAATAGGTTTTGATGTTTCAGAATTTTTGGCACATGAAGGTGAAAGCACATCGCAAAATATTGATGCTTGGTTGAAAGAATGGGGCATTGATAAAACCCTTAAATCACGAAGCGGTACAGAAGGTGTCGTTGCTAAAATTGAACCTTCGCCTAGAGAAATTTTTATGTTTAAACGTAGTAAAGGAAAATTTGGAGCAAAATTAGGAAAAACAACAGGTTGGATTCATCGTGCTACTTTAAAAAAGAAGAAAGTTCAGTTTGTAAATCAAGTGCAATACATAAAAATTGATGATAAAGGTTTGCATTACCTACAAAATGAAAAACAAAAAGTACTAGCAGTAGATAACATTGTAATTTGTGCTGGACAATTGCCATTTAAAGATTTGGCGACACAATTACAAAGTAAAGGCATTCGTGTGCATGTAATTGGTGGTGCAGATGTTGCTGCAGAATTAGATGCTAAACGCGCTATTAATCAAGGCTGTAGATTAGCGGCTATATTGTAACCGTATTCATTTTATTTTCAAAAAATAAATGTCGATATTTGCCTTTACAATGCGCAAAGGATAGTAGCGGCATCTCCCGATTTTTTATCGGGAATATAGCGAATAGCCTGACCCAAAATTTGGGATGCGCCCAAAAAAAATCAAAAATCATGTCAATGAATAAAAATACAATATTAGGTTGGGCAACATTTATAATGATTGTTGTCGGAATTACATTAATTTTAATGGGAGCCTACCGATATAATGAAGTAGCAGGTTGGGGTTTTGCTGCTGTTGGTGTTGGTTTTTTAGCCAATGCTTGGGTGTATAATGCATTAAAAGGAAGAGTATAATTTATTTAAACTAACCACTAACCACTAACCACTAACCACTAAAACATGTCAGACGATAAAAAAGTCATCTTTTCGATGAACAAGGTTTCAAAAACCTACTCAAGTGCCAACAAACCAGTTTTAAAAGATATTTATTTAAGTTTTTTTTATGGTGCCAAAATAGGTATTCTAGGACTAAATGGTTCTGGTAAATCAACCTTGTTAAAAATTATTGCAGGTGTAGAAAAAAATTACCAAGGAGACGTGGTATTTTCTCCAGGTTATAAAGTAGGTTATTTAGAGCAAGAGCCTAAGCTTGATGATGCTAAAACAGTGATAGAAATCGTAAAAGAAGGTGTTGCAGAAACCGTTGGTATCTTAGATGAATACAATAAAATAAACGACATGTTTGCTTTAGAAGAAGTTTATTCTGATGCCGATAAGATGGAAAAATTAATGGCGCAACAAGCAGACTTACAAGATAAAATAGATGCTTCTAACGCATGGGAGTTAGATACCAAATTAGAAATTGCTATGGATGCTTTGCGTACACCAGAAGGTAATACGCCTATAAAAAATCTTTCTGGAGGTGAACGTAGAAGAGTAGCGCTTTGCAGATTGCTTTTACAAGAGCCAGAAATTTTATTGTTAGATGAGCCAACCAATCATTTAGACGCAGAATCTGTACATTGGTTAGAGCATCATTTAGCACAATATAAAGGCACTGTTATTGCGGTAACGCACGACCGCTATTTTTTAGATAACGTAGCTGGATGGATTTTAGAATTAGATAGAGGTGAAGGCATACCTTGGAAAGGAAATTACTCATCTTGGTTAGATCAAAAATCAAAAAGATTGGCGCAAGAAAGTAAAACAGCATCTAAACGTCAAAAAACGCTAGAACGAGAGTTAGAATGGGTGCGTCAAGGAGCTAAAGGGCGACAAACAAAACAAAAAGCAAGACTCAAAAATTACGATAAATTAATGAGTCAAGATCAAAAACAAGTAGATGCTAAACTAGAAATTTATATACCCAATGGTCCGCGATTAGGAACCAATGTAATCGAAGCTAAAGGAGTTTCAAAAGCATTTGGAGATAAATTATTGTACGAAAATCTAGAATTTAATTTACCACAAGCAGGTATTGTTGGTATTATTGGCCCTAATGGAGCTGGTAAAACAACCATATTTAAAATGATTATGGGTGAAGAAACGCCAGATAAAGGTGCATTTGTTGTTGGTGAAACTGCAAAAATTGCCTATGTAGATCAGGCACATTCTAATATAGACCAAGATAAAACTATTTGGCAAAATTTTTCTGACGAGCAAGAGCTCATTACTATGGGTGGACGCCAAGTAAATTCTAGAGCCTATTTAAGTCGGTTTAACTTTGCTGGTAGTGAACAAAATAAAAAAGTTTCTATGCTTTCTGGTGGAGAGCGAAATAGACTTCATCTTGCCATGACTTTAAAAGAAGAAGGCAACGTTTTATTACTAGATGAACCTACCAATGATTTAGATGTAAATACCCTACGTGCTTTAGAAGAAGGGCTTGAAAACTTTGCTGGCTGTGCGGTTGTGATTAGTCACGATCGTTGGTTTTTAGATAGAGTTTGTACCCATATTTTGGCTTTTGAAGGAGATAGCCAAGTCTATTTTTTTGAAGGAGGTTTTTCTGATTATGAAGAAAATAAAAAGAAACGTCTTGGTGGAGATTTAATGCCGAAACGAATTAAGTATAAAAAATTAATTCGTTAATAACCTGAGTTCGACCTAAACTTACATCAAAGAAGCTTTATAAATAGTGAGATTTGGACAATAAAAACGAAGATTTAGTATTAAATTAAGGCTTTTATTGTTCAAGATTGCTGTTTAGAAGGTTTTCAGCCCTTGCATTATACTTCGTTATGTTTTTTTAAACTAAAAACCTGAGTTCGACCTAAGGATTTAGTAAAACAGCGTTAA
>CAMZLD010000078.1 GCA_947311635.1 uncultured Flavobacteriaceae bacterium
TATTCGTGATGTGCTACGCAGTTCTTGTGCGTAAATCGCAAATACTATCGGCTAAAGTTGGTTGATTGTGTAGTTTCATGAATTAAAAATACAACTTTACATGCTGTTAATCAAATGTATAACTGTTTGTTTAATCTAATTTATTGTGATTCCCCCTTGCAACGGTCTTGTGTTAATGATTTCTTTTTCAAACTTATAAAAAAAAAAAAAAACAATCTGCAAAATATTTGTACTTTTTTTTGAAATTTAGTGGTTTCCGCTAGTAAAAAATGAAAGATCTAGCAAAAATTGCTATATGGTTTATGAAATATACATAAGAGTCATACTTAAGAAAAAAGAACAAAGACTTGCTATAAACAAATGACAATCAATCAAACACATATTGTGAAATATAATAAAAGACACTACTGATTTATAATGAATAAGAAACTCAGTTTTAGCACCTTTACAATCGTAGTTGAGGGGCTTTCAAAGAGTTCTCGACTGCGCTCGAACTGACATACTTATGTTAAACTTATCTACTTTTCCCTAGTTACTAGTTACTAATCACTAGTTACTTAATACTAATTAACCCGCGTTAGGGATTGCAGTGGCATCCCCCGATTGTAATCGGGGATACAACGTAAAGCCCGACCGCTTTATGTAAATAAAGTGGTAACGCCCAAAAAATTAAAATAATTCACCTTGGTTTTTTCCTTTTGTTCTGCCTAGATGTTTGTAGGCTAGCTCTGTAACTTCTCTACCACGTGGTGTGCGCATGATAAAGCCTTGTTGTATTAAAAAGGGTTCGTAAACTTCTTCTATGGTTTCTGCACTTTCTGAAACGGCTGTTGCCAAAGTGGTAATACCAACAGGACCGCCTTTAAATTTATCTATTAAGGTGGTTAGTATTTTATTGTCCATTTCATCCAAACCATGGGCATCTACATGCAAAGCTTTGAGGGCAAATTTTGCAATGGCAATGTCTATACTGCCGTTGCCTTTTATTTGTGCAAAATCTCGTACTCTACGTAATAATGCATTGGCAATACGTGGTGTACCTCTACTTCGACCTGCAATTTCTATAGCGGCTTCCATAGAAATGGGTACTTTTAAAATGTGTGCGCTTCGTTGCACAATGGTGGTTAATAATTCTGTTGAATAGTATTGTAGTCTGCTGGCAATTCCGAAACGTGCTCGCATAGGAGCCGTTAAAAGTCCTGAGCGTGTAGTGGCGCCAATAAGTGTAAATGGTTCTAAATCTATTTGAACGGTACGTGCATTGGGTCCAGATTCTATCATGATATCTATGCGATAGTCTTCCATGGCAGAATAAAGATACTCTTCTACTATTGGACTTAAACGGTGTATCTCGTCTATAAAAAGCACGTCTCTTGGTTCTAGATTGGTAAGTAGTCCTGCTAAATCGCCTGGCTTGTCTAAAACGGGGCCTGAAGTGATCTTTATACCAACACCTAGCTCATTGGCTAGAATGTGTGCTAGGGTTGTTTTACCCAATCCTGGTGGTCCATGAAAAAGAGTGTGGTCTAATGCTTCATCTCTTAAATTTGCCGCTTGCACAAAAATATGTAGGTTTTCTATAACTTGTTCTTGGCCAGAAAAATCTTGAAAAGATAAAGGTCGTAGCGCCTTTTCTATATCTAACTCTGTAGTTGTATAGTTCTCTTTTTCTGGATTTAGGTTTTCGTTCATTTGTAATGTAGACTTAAATGGTAAACAAGAAAGACAAATATACCAAAATAAAAAGCCTTTCTGAAAAGAAAGGCTTTTTATTAAATCTATTTTTTGTTATGAAGGTTCTTCTCCTTCTTTTAATGGTACTGTTTGAAGCATAAAATCTTCATCCAAACCTGGTTTGCTATAATCATACGCCCAACGGTGTACTTCTGGAATTTCTCCTGGCCAGTTACCATGAATATGTTCTACGGGTGTAGTCCATTCTAAAGTATTTGCTCTCCAAGGGTTTTGTGTTGCTTTTTTTCCTTTGTAAATACTAATAAAGAAATTTGCTAAGAAAATTAATTGTGCTAAACCTCCTAAGATTGCAAACCATGTCATGACAACATTTATGTCTGCTAAATCATCAAAGTACGGAAATGCTGTATTTGTGTAATAACGTCTTGGCAAGCCTGCTAATCCTACAAAATGCATTGGAAAGAATACTCCATAAGCTGCAATGGCAGTTATCCAAAAATGCCAATAGCCTAAGGTTTTGTTCATCATTCTACCGTACATTTTAGGAAACCAATGATAGACTCCGGCAAACATTCCGTAGATGGCTGAAACACCCATAACTAAATGAAAATGTGCAATGATAAAATAGGTATCATGAATATTAATGTCTAAAGCTGAATCTCCCATAACAATACCTGTTAAACCTCCTGTTACAAAAGTAGAAACAAAGCCAATAGAAAATAACATGGCAGGGTTGAGCTGTAGATTTCCTTTCCAAAGGGTGGTTATCCAGTTAAAAGATTTAACTGCGGAAGGAATGGCAATTAATAAGGTTGTAAATGTAAATACAGATCCTAAAAATGGATTCATCCCTGAAACAAAAATATGGTGACCCCAAACAATGGTAGATAAAAATGCAATGGCAATGATAGATGTTATCATGGCTCTATACCCAAAGATTGGCTTTCGTGCATTTACTGCCATTACTTCTGAAACAATACCCATTGCAGGTAATATTACAATATATACTTCTGGGTGCCCTAAAAACCAAAAAAGATGTTCGAAAAGCACTGGAGATCCGCCTTGATAATGTAAGACTTCGCCTCCTATAAATATATCTGATAAGTAAAAGGATGTACCAAAACTTCTGTCAAACATTAATAATAAAGCGGCTGCTAATAACACTGGAAATGAAACCACACCAATAATTGCAGTTACAAAAAAAGACCAAATACTTAAAGGTAATCGTGTCATTTTCATTCCCTTAGTACGTAAATTTAATACGGTAACAATATAATTTAAGGCTCCTAATAAAGAAGATGCTATAAAGATTGCCATAGATACCAACCAAAGTGTCATCCCTGTTCCAGAACCCGGTATGGCTTGAGGTAATGCACTTAGCGGTGGGTATACTGTCCATCCTGCTGCTGCAGGACCCGCTTGTACAAATAATGAAAGTATCATGATTAAACTTGATAAGAAGAATAACCAATAAGAAATCATATTCAAGAATCCAGATGCCATATCTCTTGCTCCAATTTGCAAAGGAATTAAAAGGTTACTAAAAGTACCACTTAAACCTGCTGTTAATACAAAAAACACCATAATAGTACCGTGTATGGTAACAAGTGCCAGATAAATATCTGGATCCATAACACCATCTGTTTGATGCGAGCCTAAAAAGGCTTCAAAAATACTAAATGAATGCTCTGGCCATGCTATTTGCATTCTAAAAAGCATAGACATAAAAACACCAACAACTCCCATAAAAATACCCGTAATTAGGTATTGTTTTGAAATCATTTTATGATCTTGACTAAAAATATACTTTGTGATAAAAGTTTCTTTATGATGACCGTGATCTGACATAATCTATTTTTTAATTGTAGTTGTACTGTTAATATTATAAAACTTCGTTAAGTGTTTTTTGTTCAGCTATCCATTTATCAAACTCGGCTGATTCTACCACTTTAATTTTTTTCTGCATGTTAAAATGTGTTGCTCCACAAATTTTATTACAAAGTAAAAGGTAATCAAATTCATAAGGCTCTAAAGCTTCTTTTCCTTCTTTTAAAAGTACTTCACTTTTTTCTAATCGAATTTGTTTAATATTTGCAATTTTATCAATCATTTTCGGATTGGCACGCATTTCTTCTGTTGTCATTGATGGTGTAAAAGCAAATTGTGTTACCATTCCTGGCACACAATTCATTTGTGCTCTAAAGTGTGGCATAAATGCTGAATGCAAAACATCTTGACTTCTAAATTTAAAAATCACTTTTCTTCCTTTTGGCAAATAGAATTCTTTTACTGTTGTTGGAATGTGAATATCGTCTTTTGCGTTTTCATCTGTCATATCAACACCCATAGTGTTTTGACCTTTTATGTTATGAACATTTGCTTTACCTAGAACGCCATCCTTCCCTGCATATCGTACTTCCCAATCAAATTGTTTTCCGTAGACTTCTACAATTAATGCTTTATCATTATCTGGATACATAACGTCTGACCATACTGTTAATCCATAAATAATCAAACCTGCTAAAGCAACCGTAGGAACAATGGTCCAAATCATTTCTAATTTATGACTGTCTGCATAGTGTAAGGCTTTGTTATTTTTATTTCCTCTATATTTATAGGTAAACCAAAATATTAGAAACTGCACAAGCCCTTGTGCAATAAGAATCATTAGCATGGTTGCAATGTACAATCCTTCAATAGTTTGCCCCTCTAAAGATGCTGCTTCTGGTAACAAAACGGAATAATATTTCCAAAAAGAAAAAATCATAAGTCCGTAAAAGAAAAGCATAAAACCAAGCATCAATTTTCCTTGGGTTTCATTATCCTTATCTGTGGCAATGACCTCTTTTAAATTAAAAATATTTGTAATCTGCCAAAAAGCTGTTGCGATTACGAGTGCTATAAATATGTAAAATAATGCTAACATTGTATGTTCTGATTTACTTTTTGTATTAGTTATTAATGGTGCTCTGAAGCACTTTCTTCTCTATGTTCTATATTGTAATAGTGATATTCTTCACTTTCTTTGATAAATGGGTTTCCTGTTGCTAATGGTTTTGCTTTTGCAAAAGCATTAAACACTGTATAAATAAATATACCTAAGAAAAATAATAGCGCACTAATTTCTGGTATTCCAAATGCCCAATTTGCACCAACAGTAGCTGGCATAACCATTATAAATATATCTACATAATGACCTATTAAAATTATAATTCCTGCAATGACAATAAACCATGGTATGCCTTTATAATCACTATTCATTAATACTAGAATAGGAAAAATAAAGTTCATGACAATCATACTTAAAAAAGGAATTTTATATTCGTTAAATCGCATCGCAAAATAAGTAGTCTCTTCGGGCATATTTGCATACCATATTAACATGAATTGTGAAAACCATAAATAAGTCCAAAACACAGAAAAACCAAACATAAATTTTGCTAAATCATGTATATGACTATCATTTACAAACGGTAAATGTCCTTTTGACCTTAAGTAGATGGTAACAAAGGCAATAACTGTAATGGCACTTACCATTAAACTAGAAAATATATACCATCCAAAAAGAGTTGAGAACCAGTGCGGATCTAAGCCCATAATCCAATCCCAAGACATTAATGTTTCTGAAATCATAAAGAAAAAGAGAAACATTACTGAAATATTAAATCCTTTTTTATGTGTCTCTAAAGTACCTCCATTATCTTGTGCTATAGAATGTTTTCTAATATACATTCTGTAGAGATTCCAACCTATTAAATAAACGGTTCCTCTAATAGCCCAGCCCGGAATGTTTAACCACCAGCTTTTTCCATCTATAATAGCATCATAATTAGGGCTTGTTGGGTCAACGGTGCCTTCTGCCATCCAAGGAAATAAATGATGGATGTGCATTGCAGCTGCAACAATCATTAAAAACATAATGATAGATGCTGGTAATAGGTTTGCGGTAATAGCTTCCATTACTCTAAATAATACAATAGACCAACCTGCTTGTGCTACACGTTGTATGGCATAAAAAGCCAATACCAAAAGTGTAACGCCTAAAAAGAAAAATAACGCAACATAAAATGCCGCCCATGGTCTATTTTTAAGTTGATGTAAAGTATGCGCTGCATGTGCGTCATGAGAAACATTATGACCGTCTTCTGTTGCTGTTTCATGATTCATATTCGTTTCATGCGGTGCAGGAACCATATGGGTTGTTTTTTCTTGATGCGTTGTTACCGCTTCATGTGAAGCACCATGTGTTTCGTGTGTACTTTGCATCGCTTTTACATCTTCTATAGTCTTTGGTGTATTCATAAATGAATACACAGTACCAATAAGTCCAATAACAATTAATGCTAATGAAAATGTTTTTAATCTTTTTGAAACCGTATACATATCTTTCTAATTGTTGATTTGTTTTTCAGTTAAATACTGAATTCGAACAATATTATTTATTTATTTTTAATTGTTGTACATATTGTACTACTTGCCAACGCTCTTTATCAGATAGTTGAGAAGCATGAGAGCCCATGGCTCCTTTTCCAAACATGATAACATGGTAAATACTACCGTCTGTTAATGTTCTATCTTTATAATTAGGAACTCCTAAAAACTTTTCTCTCTTTACTAAGATGCCTTGACCACCTCCTTTTTTTCCGTGGCAAACTGCACAATAAATAGCATACATTTTTTTACCGTTTTCTAGGTTTTCTTCTGAAGTTTCTAGTGGTGATTCTAAAGTTGATTTTGCCAACTCATATCCTGCATTGGTATCTTCAAACTGATATGCCGGAGTTAAAGCACCTCTTGCAATGGTTCCTGCAACTGGTTGTCTATCTGTCATACCATCTGCAAAAACAGGGTTTACGCTGTTTGCTTCGTAAGGCACTGCAACATACATGTCTGGCATGTACTGTACTTTTCTGGTTCTTTTATCATTACAAGCTATTAAACTTGTAAGGATTACTAAAGCAACTACTATTTGATTTAAATGTTTCATCTCTTTATTAAATTAGTGCTTTTCTACTATATTAATTTCTACAGCTCCTGTATCTTCTAATAATGAAGTGATTTCTGTTTCGTTACCATCAAATGGAATTTCCATTAAAAAATGATCATCTGTTGTTCTTGGGTCTGGGTTTTCTGCTTTTTTAAATGGCCAAATTCTACTGCGCATATAAAAGGTAATCACCATTAAATGGGCTGCAAAAAATACTGTTAATTCAAACATGATAGGCACAAATGCTGGCATGTTTTCAAACCAAGAAAAACTAGGTTTACCACCAATATTTTGAGGCCAATCTTGTATCATCATATAATTGGTCATCCAAATTGCAAATGCCAATCCTGTTAAGCCATATAAGAATGAAGCAATGGCAATACGTGTAGGAGCCAAACCTAATGCTTTATCTAGTCCATGTACTGGAAAAGGTGTAAATACCTCTTCAATATGATGATTAGCGGCTCTAACTTTTTTAACAGCTTTTACCAAAACTTCATCATCTTTATAAAAAGCGTGAATTACTTTTGAAGATTTCATACGTACTAATTTATCTATTAATGGTTTTCACCGTGAATACCTTGTTCTCTTAATTTTTTATAATGCTCTCCAGATGATTTCATAATGGTTTTTACTTCTGCCTGAGCAATTACTGGGAATGTTCTTGCGTACAATAAAAAGAGTACAAAGAAAAAACCAATGGTTCCAATAAAAATACCTACATCTACAAATGTTGGCTCAAAACGCCACCAAGTAGAAGGTAAATGTCCTTTACTTAAAACAATAGCAATAATATCAAAACGTTCAAACCACATACCAATATTAATGGCAATAGAAATAATGAAAGACCAAATAAAACTTCTTCTTATTTTTTTAATCCATAGTAATTGTGGAATTAAAATATTGAAAAGAATTAATGACCAGAATGCCCATCCGTAAGGTCCTGTAGCGGCACCTACAGACATATATGTGTAGTTTTCGTAAGGAGAACCTGTATACCAAGCTATAAAAAATTCGGTAGCATAAGCAACGGCAACGATACCTCCTGTTAGAATAATTACCATATTCATATATTCTATATGCAAACGTGTAATATAGTCTTCTAAATGGGTTACTTTACGCATAATCCCTAATAAGGTTTGTACCATGGCAAATCCAGAAAAGATTGCTCCTGCTACAAAATAAGGTGGAAATATTGTTGAATGCCATCCAGGGTTTATCGATGTAGCAAAGTCCATAGATACAATGGTATGCACAGAAAGTACTAATGGTGTTGCTAAACCAGCTAGCACTAAAGACACTTCTTCAAAACGTTGCCAATCTTTGGCTCTACCAGACCAACCAAATGATAATAAAGAGTATATTTTTTTCTGAAATGGTTTTGTTGCTCTATCTCTAATCATTGCAAAATCTGGCAATAAACCTGTCCACCAAAATACTAGTGAAACTGATAAATATGTAGAAATTGCAAACACATCCCACAGTAATGGTGAGTTAAAATTTACCCATAATGATCCAAATTGATTTGGTATTGGCAGTACCCAATAGCCATTCCATGGACGTCCCATATGAATAATAGGAAACAATCCTGCTTGAAATACTGCAAAGATGGTCATTGCTTCTGCAGAACGGTTAATAGCCATTCTCCATTTTTGACGGAATAATAATAATACAGCAGAAATTAATGTACCGGCATGACCAATACCTACCCACCAAACAAAGTTGGTAATATCCCATGCCCATCCAATGTTTTTATTCAATCCCCAAACACCTATTCCGATGCCTACTGTATAAAATATACAACCAAACCCCCAAAGCATTGCTGCTAAAGCGATGTAAAATGCCATATACCAATTCTTATTTGCTTTTCCTTCTATGGGTCTTGCAATGTCTTCGGTAATGTCGTGATAACTTTTTTCACCAATGACTAAAGGTTCTCTTATGGGTGCTTCGTAATGAGACATATGTTATATCTTAATTATTAATTATGCTTTATGTGTATTGTTCACTTTTACTTGATACACAACATTAGGTTGTGTAGCTACTGATTCTAATACGTGATAAGCTCTTTTATCTTCTTTTAATTTTGTTACTTTATCTTCTTTGTTATTGATGTCACCAAAAACCATAGCTCCTGTGGTACATGCAGAAGAACATGCCGTTTGAAACTCATCTGTTTTTACTGCTCTGCCTTCTTTTTTCGCTTTTAAAATAGTGGCTTGTGTCATTTGTATACACATAGAGCATTTTTCCATAACACCTCTAGAACGTACTACAACATCAGGGTTTAACACCATTCTTCCGTAGTCATCATTCATATTGAAATCAAACTCTTTGTTTTGTGCGTAATTAAACCAATTAAATCTACGTACTCTATATGGACAGTTATTTGCACAGTATCGTGTACCTACACAACGGTTATATGCCATTTGATTTTGACCTTGTCTACCGTGTGATGTTGCGGCAACAGGACAAACTGTTTCGCAAGGTGCATGATTACAATGCTGACACATCATTGGTTGAAAAACAACTGTTGGGTTTTCTGCTGGATTTTCTAATACGTCAAAATAATCACCACCACTTAAGCCCATTTTTTTAGCCTCTTCTCTAGTTTCTACTTTTGAAGAATAATATCTATCAATACGCAACCAGTGCATATCTCTACCAACACGAACTTCTTTCTTTCCAACTACAGGCACATTGTTTTCTGCATGACATGCAATCACGCATGCTCCACAACCTGTACATGTAGACAAATCAATAGATAAGTTAAAATGGTGTCCTATTTCTCTATTAAAACCGTCCCAAAGATCAACTTTCTCTGCAGCTACTTCTTTATGATCATACGAAGGTTTAAATTTAGCATTCCAAGATTCTTGAGGATCTTCGTGATGTAAATCATGTAATGAAACTTCTCTAATAATTTCTGTTCTACCTGCTACAGTACTTTGTACTTGCGGACAAGCAAAATGGTGCCAGCCTGCAACTTTTTCTATAGAAACATTGTACTGCACATTGTTTCCTCCAAAATAAACTGGGTAGGCATTTACACCTACTTGCATGGCTTCTTTTAGACCTTGTTTTCTACCATACCCTAATGCTAAACCTACAGAACCATTTGCCTGCCCAGGTTGTACTATTACGGGTACATTTTTAAGAGTAACACCATTTACAGTAACATTTGCATAGTTTCCATTAATGGCTCCGTTATCTTGTACAGGGTTAGAAAAACCTAGTTTTTCTGCATCTGCCATAGAAACAGCTAAATAGTTATCCCAAGTTACACGTGTAATTGGATCTGGCAATTCTTGTAACCAAGGGTTATTGGCTAATTTACCATCACCTATTGCGGTAGAAGTATATAGTTGTAATTCATAAGCATTTCCTTTCTTATTATTTAATAAGGCTGAAGCAGCTTCGGAAATACTTACTGCACTTTCTTCTGAATTGGTCTCACTAAGATCAACCGTCATTGGTGAGCCCGATGCTTTTGTGTAAAAACCATCTTGCAAAACTTTATTCCAAGAGGTTCCTTCCAAAATTTCATCATTCCAAAATGATTTTAAAAAATCATAATAATTGGTAGTATCTCCAGACCACTTTAAAAAGGTGTCTTCTGCTTGTCTTGTATTAAATAAGGGTTTAATTGTTGGTTGTGTTAAACCAAAATTACCTTCTGTTGGCATGGCATCTCCCCAACTTTCTAAAAAGTGAGAAACTGGTAATGCGTATTGCATTGCATTTGCTGTTTCATCATTTTCGACTGACAAAGCAACGCTTAAATCTAATTTTTTAATTCCTTCTGCAAAATCAGTAGCATTTGCTAATGTATACAAAGGGTTTACATTATAGGTAATTAAACCTGATATAGCACCCGATTTTAAATCGGCTTGTAATTGAGCTACTTGGGCATCATTTCCTTGTCTTACGTAAGAAAGTTTTTTAATATCAATAACCTCACTATTTAAAGCTTTATTTATTTCTAATGCAATTCGTTGTGCATTGACATCATTAAGCCCTGTAACAACTACTGCTTTTGAGCCTGCTTTTTTCAAAGCACTTGCTAAAGCTTGTATTTCTTTCTCAGCAACGGTAGGTTTTGTTGCAATTGAAGCTCCTGTTATTTCATTATACAATGAAATCAAAGCCGAAACTTGTTCAGAAGGTTTTAAACCTATACGTCTATCTGCATTGGCACCTGTTAAAGACATGTTGCTTTCTAACTGAACATGATAAGACATTTTCCCTTCTTCTGGTATTCTACTAGCGGTATAGCTTTTTGCATATCCTCCTTGCCAATCTCCAAGAAAATCAGCTCCGATAGATGCAATTACTTTTGCTTTTGAAAAATCATAATTTGGCAAACCTCGTTTTCCATAAACAGCTTTCATAGCATCTGCTGTTGCACTTTCTGAAACGGCATCGTAGCTAATGTGTTGTATATTTGGATACGCTGTTATTAATTGGCTTATTATTTTTTTTGCTGAAGGACTAATAATGGTTCCTGTCAATAACACAACCGGTTTATTAGCAGCTTGCAAAGTTTTAAGCTTTGCAATTATTTCTGAATCTGCACTAGACCAAGTTATTTTTTTACCTTCTTTAGTTGGTTCTTTTAAACGTAAATGTTCATCATACAATGACAAAACAGAAGCTTGAATACGAGCATTTGTTGTTCCATTCGCTTCTTTGTTAGGCATAATTTGAATTGGACGTCCTTCTCTTGTCTTTACCAAAACATTGGCATAATCAAAGCCATTGGCAATTGTAGACGCATACCAATCTGCTATACCAACCGTATTTACATCTGGTTTTACAACATATGGTATTGCTTTTCTTATAGGACCTTCACAAGAGGCTAATGATGCAACGGCTGTTGAAAAACCTACATACTTTAAAAAATCTCTTCGCGTGGTTGATGATGCTTCAAGAGTTTCTTTATCGCCCAAAAAAACATCTGTAGGTAATTTTTCTACAAATTCTTTTTGTTTAAGTCCTTCAAGAACAGCATTGCCTTTAAGCTCTTCAACACTTTGCCAATATTTTTTGTTTGACATAATCGATTATTGATTTATTATTATAATGAACGCTTTTAATCGTTACTAATTACTATTATTAATAGTGGCATTTACCACATTCCATTCCTCCTAATTGAGCAATGGTTACTTTTTCTACTCCGTATTTTTGAGCCAGTTGCTCGTGTATTTTTTTGTAATAACCTTCTTTGGTTAAATCTACTTCTGTTTCTCTATGGCAATTAATACACCAACCCATTGTTAATGGTGAAAATTGATATACTTCATGCATTTCTTCTACTGGACCATGACATTTTTGACATTTCAATCCTGCAACAGTTACGTGCTGAGAATGATTGTAATATGCAAAATCCGGCAAATTATGTACACGTGTCCATTTAATAGGTTTTGGCACAAAATTTTCTTTGTATTTAAAATTATCTGCATCCCAACCAGTGGCAACATAAATTTTAGCAATCTCTTTTGTTAAATCTTCTTTAGAATGCCCTCCAAATGGCTCTCCTGTATATTCTGAAATGTTTTTGTGACAATTCATACAAACGTTTGCAGAAGGGATTCCTGAAGTTTTACTATGCTTTGCAGAAGAGTGGCAATATTGACAGTCAATTTTATTATCGCCTGCATGTACTTTATGAGAAAAGGCTATTTCTTGAATTGGCTGATATCCAGTATCAACACCAATATTTGCGAGTGCGCCAAAACCAAAAAAGGCACTGGCTAGCAAGAAAAAGATGACTGCTAAAAATTTTAAAAATCCATTAGCAAGGAATGCTTCCCATATTTTATTTAAATAACCCCCTAAAGAATAAGAGGTTTCTCCACGTATTCCTTTTAATTGTTGAAACAAACTAAAGACCATCAACAATAAAACGCCTAATGCTCCTAAAAGCAAATACATTGGCCAACTACTATTTTTTACGTCTTCTTTAACCGCTACTGCACCTGCTGCTTGTTTGGGTGCTGCTGGCTTTGCACTAGTATAGGCTATAATAGCATCAATATCTTCATCAGAAAAAGTTGGAAACGCAGGCATTGGCGAAGATCCAAATTCTTTAAAAATAGCATTTGCATCTGCATCTCCTGTTTTACGTAAGGCGCCATTGTCTTTTACCCATGCTCTTAACCACTCTGCAGTTCTTCTTTCTGCAACACCGCCTAAGGCTGGACCTACAGATTTTTTATCTAATTTGTGACAAGCTGCACAATTACCTTTGAATAATTTTTTACCATGCGCTACATCTTGTGCAAATGTGTTGATAGAAAAAATAAAAAAGAAAAGTGAAACAAAGAATGTAAGGATAGTTGTTCTTGTTTGTAGACTGTGTTTTTTCACACTATTCATCAGTTAGTTTTTATAGTTTACTTTCTGTTAAAAAAGAATCAAATTACTCTTTTAACGTATACTGTTCAGATATAAAAGCCAAAACAAAGGCTTTGGCATTGTTTTTTCATTCAATATAGAAACAAACTTCTTGTATTGAAGGATTTGACAAAAGTACTATTAATCTTCTTATTTTAAAATGGAATATTCGTGTAGTTTATAATTTATAATAATTCTAAATAAATACTTTAAGTAAAAAGTTAAAATACAATAGTTTAAATTTGCGTTAAATAAATAACTTATGAAAAACATATTAAAAAAACGTTCTCTTTTAGTCGCTTTTATAGTGATAATCTCTAACTTTCAGCTATTTGCTCAGCAGAATGCTGAAATTAACAATGTAATACTTAAAAAAAGAGCTTTTAATAAACAGGTAACTAAAAGCAGTGGTTATAAAATACAATTGTATAATGGAAATGAAGGGAAGGCTTATAGCATTCGGGATTCATTTAAAAGTAAGTATCCTTATTATGTTAAAGTAAGTTATAAAGCTCCAGATTTTAAAGTACAGGTAGGTAATTTTAGAACACGCCTTGAGGCAGATAGAGCTTTAAATCATATCAAGAAAAGTTTTGCTGGTGCTTTTGTCCTCAAAACTGCTATTCATATTTAATAGATGCTAATGCCTTATTTAAGATGTTAGACCTTTCTCTGTTAGATTTAAGACAAAAGTCTTGACTGTAACTATATTCAAACATTATTTTATTTAAAATACTTTTTACAGAAAAGCAAAATGTTTGTTTTTAAAAAATGCAAAATATTGTTACCTCTAAACTTATAACATAATTGTAAATTTTAACCCAACAACAATGATTTAAGCATATTAATTAGTAGTGTCCGTCTAAAGACGTAAGACCGTTTCACTATTAGAGGAAAGCTAAAAGACTTTATTGCAACTATATGATAAACAATTATTTGAAAATTATTGTTATTGTTAGATAACATAAAATTAAAAAAACAGAAAAAGCAAGGTGTCTATTTAAAAAAGCTCTTAGAACCTCTATGAAACATAAATTTTTAGAGTTTTTATAAATTTTTATCGGGCAACAATACATATTAATGAAAAAAAAATCCGAATCTTATGATTCGGATTTTTTTTGATTTAGAAGAAAACAACGCTTATTTCTTTAACGTTCTTTTGACTTCTACTTGTTGATAAGCTTCTATCATATCTTCTACTTGAATATCGTTGTAATTCTTTATTTGAATACCGCAATCATATCCTTTTGCTACTTCTTTTACATCGTCTTTAAATCGCTTTAAGGCTTCTAGCGTACCGTCATGAATAACAATACTATCTCTTATAATTCTAATTTTAGAATTTCTAAAGATTTTTCCTGTAAGCACCATACAACCTGCAATATTACCAACTTTAGATATTTTATAGATTTCTCTAATTTCTACAGTACCTGTAATTTCTTCTTTAATTTCTGCAGATAGCATACCTTCCATAGCGTCACGTAGATCATTGATAGCATCGTAGATAATTGAGTAGAATCTAATGTCTATTTCTTCTTTATCTGCAATAGATCTTGCGTTTCCTGTTGGGCGAACATTAAAGCCAATAATGATAGCTTCTGAAGCAGATGCAAGTAAGACATCACTTTCTGTAATTGCACCAACACCTTTGTGTATAATGTTAATTTGTATTTCTTCTGTAGATAATTTTTGAAAGGAATCTGTAAGTGCTTCTACAGAGCCATCTACATCTCCTTTTAAGATAATGTTTAACTCTTTAAAGTCTCCTAACGCAATTCTTCTTCCTATTTCATCTAATGTAATATGGCGTTGTGTTCTAACAGACTGCTCTCTTTGTAATTGTGAACGTTTTGCGGCAATTTGTTTTGCTTCTCTTTCATCATCAAATATGTGAAAACGATCTCCTGCTTGTGGTGCTCCATCTAAGCCTAAAATAGAAACAGGCATTGATGGCCCCGCAGATTTCATTGAGTTACCACGCTCATCAAACATGGCTTTTACTTTTCCGCTATTTTTACCGGCAAGCATATAATCACCTATTTTAAGGGTTCCTTCTTGCACTAGCACTGTAGAAACGTAACCTCTACCTTTATCTAATTGTGCTTCTACAACAGAACCGATAGCGTTTTTATTTGGATTGGCTTTTAATTCAAGAAATTCTGCTTCTAGTAATATTTTTTCTAACAAATCATCAACTCCTTGTCCTGTTTTGGCAGAAATATCTTGTGATTGTATTTTACCGCCCCAATCTTCTACTAATAAATTCATTGCAGCTAACTGCTCTTTAATTTTATCGGGGTTTGCAGTGTCTTTATCTACTTTATTAATTGCAAATATAATAGGCACTCCTGCTGCTTGGGCGTGACTAATTGCTTCTTTTGTTTGTGGCATAACATCATCGTCTGCTGCTACAACAATCACAACGATATCTGTCACTTGAGCTCCACGAGCACGCATGGCGGTAAACGCCTCATGCCCTGGTGTATCTAGAAATGCAATTTTTTGTCCGTCTTTTAACTCTACACCATAAGCGCCAATATGCTGTGTGATTCCTCCTGATTCTCCTGCGATTACATTTTCTTTTCGAATAAAATCTAATAACGATGTTTTACCGTGATCTACGTGCCCCATGATTGTAACAACGGGTGCTCTTTCTATTAAATCTTCAGGTTTATCTACAACTTCTTGTATAGACTCTTCTACTTCTGCACCGACAAACTCTACGGCATAATCAAATTCTTCTGCTACAATGGTTAATGTTTCTGCGTCTAAGCGTTGATTCATTGTTACCATCATACCAAGCGACATGCATGCAGATATAATGTCTGTTACTGGAACATTCATCATGGTTGCAATTTCACTAACCGTAACAAATTCTGTTACTTTTAGCACTTTACTTTCTGCTGCTGCAATTTCTTGATCTATTTCTGATTGTTGACGATGTAGATTCCTTTTCTCTTTTCTGTATTTTGCGCCTTTTTTCTTACTAGATTTTCCTTGTAATTTTTCTAAGGTTTCTCTAATTTGTTTTTGTACTTCTGCTTCTGTTGGCTCAACTTTTAGTGTGCGTTTTTGCCCTCTTCCTCGTTGCTGACTGTTTCTGTTTCCTTGGTTATTTCCTCTTTTCTGAAAAGGAGCTCCTGGCTTAGATATTCTTTTTCTTTTACGCTTGTCTTGACCTCCTGTTATTTTTTTGTCTTCAGGCTTTTTCTTAGGCTTTTCAAATTGTTTTAGGTCGATTGTTTTTCCTGTAAGTCTTGGCCCATCAAGTTTTTTATACTTGGTTTCTAATGATGTTGTTCCTACAGCTTTTTCTTCTGAAACGATTTCCTTTTTTGTTTCAGCAATTTTATCTGTTGGTGCACTTGCTTCAGGTTCCGTTTCTTTGGAAATTGGTTTTTCTGTAGTTTCTTTTGTGACCTCTTTTGTAACTTCTTTTACTTTTGAAGTACTTTTTTTATCAATATCAATTTTTCCAACGGTTTTAATCTCTAATTTTTTTGCTTTTGCTTTTAAAACTTCTTGCTTTTCTAGCTCTTCTAGCCGTTGTTTTTCTAATTTCGCTTCTTGTGCAATACGTAAGGCCTCTTTTTCTTTACGTTTTTCTTCGCCTACTTCTTTTGAAGCTACTTTTTTACTTTTATCTGTTTGAAAGCCTTCAAGTAATACTTCGTATATATCGCCAGATATTTTGGTCGTAGGGCGTGCTTCTATTTCAATGCCTTTACTTTTTAAATACTCTACGGCTCTGTCTAACGAGATATTCAACTCTCGCAGTACTTTGTTTAATCTTAATGTTTTACTTTCAGACATAAATTTAATTGTATTCTTTTTATTGTATTAGAAGTTTTGTTGCTAAAAATTAAGGATTAGCTGTCAAATTCTTCTTTTAATATGCGTTGTACTTCTACAATGGTTTCTTCTTCTAGGTCGGTTCTTTTAACAAGTTCTGCTACATTTTGCTCTAAGACACTTTTTGCTGTATCTAAACCAACATTTTTAAACTCATCTATTATCCAACTTTCTATTTCATCAGAAAATTCTGTTAACTCTACATCTTCGTCTTCTATTCCTTCGCGTTGTACATCTAGAATGTAGCCTGTTAATTGTGATGCTAATCTAATGTTTACACCGCCTTTTCCAATTGCTTTAGAAACTTCTTCTGGCCTTAAGAAAACATCTACATGGCCTTTTCTGCCATCTTCTCTATCTGCTTCTTCATGTATTACCATAGACTCTACTTTTGCAGGGCTTAAAGCTCTTGCAATAAATAGTTGGTCATTTTTTGTATAATTGATAACGTCAATATTTTCATTTCCAAGTTCTCTAACAATTCCATGTATACGTGACCCTTTCATACCAACACAAGCTCCAACTGGATCTATTCTGTCATCGTAAGAATCTACAGCTACTTTGGCTTTTTCTCCTGGTATTCTAGCAACACCTTCTATTGTAATTAAGCCGTCAAATACTTCTGGTATTTCTTGCTCAAATAATTTTTCTAAAAACAGCGGTGATGTCCTTGACATTATAATAGCTGGTTTGTTACCTCGCAATTCTACTGATTTTATGATGGCTCTAATTGATTCTCCTTTTCTGAAAAAATCTGAGCGTATTTGTTCACTTTTTGGTAAAATTAATTCATTTCCGTCATCATCTAATAAAATAATGGCATTATGACGAATATGGTGTACTTCTGAACTGTAAATTTCTCCTTCTAACTCTTTAAAGTGTTTAAAGATATTTGTGCTATCGTGTTCATAAATTTTAGAAATTAAATTTTGGCGTAATGCTAAAATGGCTCTTCTTCCTAAATCTACTAATTTTACTTCTTCTGATACATCTTCTCCAATTTCAAAATCTGGCTCTATTTTTCTTGCCTCTGTAAGTTCTATTTCTTCGTTATCATCTTCTGACATACCATCTGCTACTACGACTCTATTTCTCCAAATTTCTAAATCGCCTTTATCTGGATTTATAATGATATCGAAATTTTCATCTGAACCAAATTTGCGTTTTAATGCTGCTCTAAAAACATCTTCTAATATAGCCATTAATGTTACTCTGTCTATACTTTTATTGTCTTTAAATTCTGAAAACGATTCGATTAAAGCTATATTTTCCATTTCTATTTATTTTGTGATACTTTTAAAATGCGCTAAACATTTTTTAATTAAATACTATTTTTACAATTGCTTCTATAATGTTGTTATAATCAATCTGCTCTGTCTTTTCTACAGTTACTTTTCCTTTTCCAATTGGCTTAGGCTCTCTTGTTTTCCAGCGTAAAGTTATTTCTTTTTCTGTAACATTTACTAAAGTACCTTCGAAGGTTTCATTATTTTTTATCTTAACAGTTAAAATTCTATTTAAGTTTTTAACATATTGACGCTTCACTTTTAAAGGCAATGCAATGTTTGGCGTGGTAACTTCTAAAGCAAAGTCTTCTACATCTTTATCATAATCTGCTTCAATATGGCGGCTAACACGAATACATTCTTTTAAAGGGACTCCTTGGTCTCCATCTATTTCTATAAAAACCTTCCCTTCAGAATCTACCTTGAAATCTGTTAAAAACAACGAATTATTTTCTTCTAAGGCTTCTTTTAATAATTTTTTTACTCTTTCTGTTTCCATTTTTTGTATAAAAAGAGGGGCTTTCCGCCCCTTCTTTCTCCTTTAAAATCGGTGCAAATATACAATAAGTTTTTAATTATAAAAAACTGCTGCGCTATTAAATTACAAAATTTAGTAGTGTCCAATAAACATTTTTAAAAGCAGGATTTCCATTTTGGATTTCCTGCTTTATTTATACTACAAAATAGAGAGATGAACAAAAGCACACACTTTAGCGGAACTCCCATATCTAAAGCAAATTTTAAAGTTTATTCCACAAGAAGATATTACTCGAACAGCCAAAAGCTATAATAAGTGATAGATATCTGATATATACAAACACAGATGGCAGATTGAAACCATGTTTAAAAGACTTAAGCAGAACTTTGCCTTTAAATATTTCCCGCCGCGTTGTAACAGTTGCCCAAATGATACAAGAAAAGCGTATGTAGGTATTGTAGATCCAGAATGGGTCAATTTTCAATTGACTCTTGTATTAAGAACAACACCCAACTTAACCAATTCAGCAATTGATGATATATTATACTAATTTAATTATAATATTTCCTATATATTTTGTATATTTGATAATGGGAAAAACAGTAAAAACACCAGTTTTAGAAAGTTTAGATTTTTTAAAGAAATTAAACAATAAACAGAAA
>CAMZLD010000079.1 GCA_947311635.1 uncultured Flavobacteriaceae bacterium
CGAAAGATAAAAGACTTGATTGTAACGTTACGATTAACAGTTATTTGAAAATTATGGTTATTGATAGATAACATAAAATTAAAAAAACAGAAAAAGCAAGGTGTCTATTTAAAAAAGCTCTTAGAACCTCTATTAATCATAACTTTTTAGCGTTTTTATAAATATTAATTAGACAACAATGATCTATTTTCTTATCCTTTAAACAATAAGCTAACGTTATATTAATTAGCGTTGCGCTTTAACAAAACACTACCAACCAGACATTGCAAGCATTTTTGTTTGCTACAATAGTTGTTTTTAAGCTGTAATAACGCTTGTGAATCATGTGCGTTTTTCGGCTTTATGTACAAAGTTTTAAACTGATTAATTATAGTGTTTTTTTCTGTAGAAATCTGACGTGCTAAATTTAATATGGCCGATACATTATCTTTACCAATAGCTTTTTGATACACAAATTGCAATGGAATAATAGCGTTTATTAAAACCAAATCTATAAAAGATTTACTTATAGATTTAATACGTTTTTTAGATGTTTTATCAAAAGTATAATGTGTTTGCCAATAAATACTAGTAGCCACATTAAAAAGATTGTAAAATTCTAATTGATTCGTACTATTCATCAATTTAGAAAAAAGGTTTTCGTGCTTGTGATACAATTGGGCTAGTTGAGAAAGACGTATTGTAGGAAAATTTGCTGGTCGCAATCTAAAAAATTGAACTTTACAAAAACTCGTTTTTAGCTTGTATTTATGCTTTAAAAAAGTGTAATGCGCTTTTAATGATAAATGATATGAATTTTCATTAGCATCATTAAGCAAACCTGCTTGACCAAAAAACAACGCTTCAAGATGTTCTGCATTAAACCTTTCTTTACGTATAATAGAAAAATCAATAGTTTTTGATAACTCAAAAAAAACAACTGAGTTAATTTTTAAACCAAAAGATTTTGCTAGTAATTGAAACAAAACGGCTTCCCAATTATTATTTGTTTCTTTAAGTAAGAAATTAATTTCTATGGCCTTTGATTCTAACCGCTCAATATATAATCGCTCCAACCAATTTTGAAAAATAAAAGCATCTATTGTTGCTATACTTTTTTCGCAATTTATCCATTTCTTTGTAACAGCAAAAAGTTGTTTGTAATTATTTAAGACCGCATTTGGTATGCTATTTTTAAGTTGTAACGTAACTATTGGCTGATTACTGCTGTTAAAAATCTGTACGTCGTCTTCTAACACAACATGCAATATTACGGCATCGTAATTAGCATCTTTTTCATGTTGATGCGCATACCAATCTGAGGCTTTAAGGTGTATCTCAACATTGCCTGCCCATAATTGACCATCAATACGAATTTTTGCATTTAAAAAATCTGGACCTGCGTTATGATTATGTACTCCTGTAGAAATTATTTCTAAGCTTTCTTTAGAAGTTGTTTGTAATTTCTTTTTAGAAAATAATTGATATTTCCAAACATAATGTAAAAAATCCTCTTTCATAGCACTTAGAATCAAATCAAATATACATTTTTGTTTTTACATTTCATTTTCAAACAATTAAAAATCAAATGAGATTCTGTACTTTTGCAACAAATGTAATGCATGAATATTATCAAAAAACTAAAATGGCGCTATGCTGTAAAAAAATTTGATGCGTCTAAAATTGTCGCTCCAAAAAAAATTAAAATACTTCTAAAGGCATTTAATTTAACAGCAACTTCGTATGGTTTACAACCATTAAAACTTGTGGTTGTTGAAAATAAAAAAATACAAGAAACGCTATTTAAGCACGCTTACTTTCAACAACAAATTAAAGACGCTTCACATGTTTTAGTCATTTGTATTCAAACGCAATTTACAAACAAGGACATTGATGCCTATTTTGACCTAGAGAAAGTAACAAGAGGTACTTCTGAAGAAATTTTAGAGAAATACCGAAAACAACTAAAAGAAAATTTCGACAATAAATCTGCCCTAGAAATACAACAATTTGCTACAAATCAAGCTTATATTGCTTTGGGGAATTTAATGACTGTATGTGCAGTAGAAAACATAGATGCTTGCCCAATGGAAGGGTTTGATACTTTTAAATTTGATGACATATTAGGATTGCAAAAACACCATTTACATTCCGTTTTGGCATTACCCGTAGGATATCGACATGAAGATGATTTTATGAGTAAACTTAAAAAAGTACGCAAACCTTTTCAAGAAATGACACTTAATATTAGCTAATAATATTGTAATTTTACTATACATTATAAAAATACAAAACATGAACCAAAATATACTAAACCTAGAACCCAAAGCACTTTGGAAAAATTTTTCAAAACTAAATGCTGTTCCTCGCGCTTCAAAAAAAGAAGAACGTATCATTCAATTTATGGTTGAATTTGGAGAGAATTTAGGGCTTAAAACCATTGTAGATCCTGTAGGCAATGTAATTATTAAAAAACCCGCTTCTAAAGGTATGGAAGACCGTAAAACAATTGTTTTACAAAGCCATTTAGACATGGTACATCAAAAAAATAACGATACTAACTTTGACTTTGATACTCAAGGAATTGATATGTATATTGATGGTGATTGGGTAAAAGCAAAAGGAACCACGCTAGGAGCAGACAATGGCATTGGCGTTGCCACTATTATGAGTATTTTAGAATCTAAAGACATTGCACACCCAGCCATTGAAGCTTTACTTACCATTGATGAAGAAACAGGAATGACAGGTGCATTAGGACTTCAAGCAGGTTATCTTGAAGGTGAAATTTTACTCAACTTAGACACCGAAGATGATGATGAAATTGGTGTTGGTTGTGCTGGAGGAATCGACATTACAGCCACAAAAAATTACTCAGAAGAAAACACTGCAAGTAATACTGTAGGTTTTAAAATTACAGTAAAAGGATTACGTGGCGGGCATTCTGGTATGGATATTCATAAAGACTTCGGAAATGCCAATAAAATGATGAATCGTATTTTATACGCTTTGCAAGATCTCATTCAAATTTCTAGCATTGATGGCGGAAGCTTACGCAATGCCATTCCAAGAGAAAGCAACGCCATTATTGCAACCCAACAAAAAGAAACCGTAGAAGAAAAGTTTTACCAAATTGCAAAAGAAATTATTGCAGAATACCAAACTATAGAAGAAAATATAGAAATTCTATTAGAAGAATGCCTTACACCAGAAAAAGGAATGCCTAAAGACCAACAATCAAAATTACTTAAGGCAGTTTACACAACACATAATGGTGTTTTTAGAATGAGCCCAGACATAGAAGATTTGGTTGAAACCTCTAATAATGTTGCACGTATCATTGTAAAAGAAGGCACAATAAAAATAAACTGCTTAACACGATCTTCTGTAGAAAGTGGTAAAATGAATTTAACATATAACATTCAATCTGGATTTGAATTAGCTTGCTTTGATGTTGACCTTTCTGGAAGTTACCCAGGTTGGAAACCAAACCCAAATTCAGCAATTTTAAAAGTTTTAAAAAACATTTACAAAGATCTATTTAATGAAAATGCAAACATCCTTGCTTGTCATGCAGGATTAGAATGTGGTATTTTAGGTCAAAATTACCCAAACATGGACATGATTTCTTTTGGACCAACCATAAAAGGCGCACATTCTCCAGATGAAAGAGCTAGCATTACTTCTGCACAAAAGTATTGGAAATACATCTTAGAAATCCTAAAAAACATTCCAAAGCGAGCAGCTTAAATATTTTCTAACAAAGTGTTAACATCTTTGATTTTATAAACCCATAAAAAATTGTATTTTTACGCTTCAAATTTCAGAAACTTAATGGGTAAAATTATAGCAATAGCAAATCAAAAAGGAGGTGTCGGCAAGACCACTACAACCGTTAATCTAGCTGCTTCTTTAGGCGTATTAGAACAGAAAGTATTATTAATAGATGCAGACCCTCAAGCAAATGCCTCATCTGGTTTAGGTATAGATGTTGATAGCGTTTCTGTAGGTACTTATCAATTGTTAGAGCATACTGCAAGTGCTAAAGAAGCTATTATAAAAACAACATCACCCAATGTAGATATCATCCCTTCGCATATTGACCTTGTTGCCATAGAAATAGAATTGGTAGATAAAGAAAATCGTGAGTATATGCTTCGAGAATCTTTAAAAGAAATTGCAGATGATTATGATTATATATTAATTGATTGCGCACCATCTTTGGGTCTAATAACCCTCAATGCATTGGCAGCTGCAAATTCTGTAATCATCCCTATACAATGCGAATATTTTGCCCTAGAAGGTTTGGGCAAGCTATTAAACACCATTAAAAGTGTTCAAAATATCCACAATTCAAATTTAGAGATAGAAGGCTTGTTACTAACCATGTTTGATTCTAGATTACGCTTATCAAACCAAGTGGTAGAAGAAGTGAAAAAACATTTTGAATCAATGGTTTTTAACACCATTATTCAACGAAACATTCGTTTAGGTGAAGCGCCAAGTTACGGAGAAAGTATTATCGCATATGACGCAACTAGTAGAGGTGCCATTAATTATATTAACTTAGCAAACGAGCTATTAAAACTTCAAGAAAAAAATGGCAAAAGCAACTAGAAAACAAGCGTTAGGAAGAGGCTTATCTGCCCTGTTAAAAGACACTAGTCAAATACAGTCTGCATCTGATAAAAATGCAGACAAAGTGGTTGGTAATATAATTGAAATTTCTTTAGACACCATAGAAGTCAATCCATTCCAGCCTAGAAGCTATTTTAACGAAGAAGCTTTGCGAGAGTTGGCTAGTTCTATAAAAGAATTAGGTGTTATTCAACCCATTACGGTTCGTAAAACAAAAGAAAACACCTTTCAATTAGTTTCAGGAGAACGTAGATTTAGAGCTTCTAAATTAATAGGATTGCAAACAATACCTGCATATATTCGGCTAGCAAACGACCAAGAAATGCTAGAAATGGCTTTGGTAGAAAACATACAACGTAAAGATTTAGACCCAATAGAAGTTGCCTTATCATACCAACGCTTAATTGACGAAATAAATGTAACACAAGAAGATGTTAGCGTAAGAGTTGGCAAAAAACGCTCTACAGTAACCAATTATTTACGTTTGTTAAAGCTAGATCCTATTGTGCAAACGGGCATTAGAGATGGTTTTATTTCTATGGGACACGGCAGGGCTCTTATTAGTCTTGATTCTGTAGAAAAACAATTACAAGTTTATGAAAACATCTTAAAAGACAAACTATCTGTTCGTCAAACAGAACTATTTGTAAAAAACCTTCAAGGTCAAGGTAGCAAGGCTTTAAAAACAGCACCTAAAAAGGAACCTACAGAATTACCTAAATTCATAAAGAAAAATCTTAAAGGATTAAGCGCATTTGTAGGTCATAAAATAGAAGTAAAATTAACAGGAAAAAATAAAGGGAAAATTATGATTCCTTTTCATTCGGAAGAAGATTTTAACCGCATTAAAAAACTGATGCAATAATTGAAAAGATTTGTTCTCATAATAACGCTTTGTGGTATTTCCTTCGGAAGCTTTGCCCAAAAACCGAAAGACACCTTGGCAATTCAAAAAATAATCATTGATCCATTAAAACCGTCACGTGCTGCCTTTTACTCTGCTATCGTGCCAGGTCTGGGACAAGCTTACAATAAAAAATACTGGAAAATACCCGTTGTTTATGCAGCGCTAGGCACAACGGTTTATTTCTATATTGACAACAACAACAAATACCACCGTTACAGAACTGCATTTAAATTAAGAGAGGCTGGTAAACAAGATGAATTTACGCTAGATAATGGCACAGAAATATTATCGAGAGATGTATTAATTCGAGGTCAAGAACGCTATAGAAAAGATAGAGATTTATCCATATTGCTTACCGTAGTAGTCTATGCATTGCAAGTCGTTGAGGCAAGTGTCAATGCACATTTATTAAACCACAATACCGATAGAGACTTATCTATTAGACCTCAAATAATTCATAACTATATTAGTAATACTTATACCGCTGGCATTCATTTAAACTTTCAATTTTAACTATGAAAATAGCATTGTTAGGTTACGGAAAAATGGGTAAAACAATCGAAAAAATTGCTTTACAAAGAGGCCATAAAATTGTCTTAAAAACCAACCATAAAGCTTCTAATACAGCATTATCTAAAGCCGATGTTGCCATCGATTTTAGCATTCCTTCTGAAGCCTTTAACAATATTAAAGCCTGTATTGACAATCAAATACCTGTAGTATCTGGAACCACTGGGTGGCTTGATCAATATAATGAAATGGTTAGCTACTGCAACCTACATAAAGGTACTTTTATTTATGCTTCAAATTTTAGCTTAGGTGTAAATATTTTTTTCGAAATCAATAAAAAGCTTGCTCAAACTCTGCAACCTTTAAAACAATATAGTGTTGCTATAGAAGAAATTCATCACACCCAAAAACTAGATACACCTAGCGGAACAGCTATTACATTAGTCAATCAAATTTTAGAATATTCTACTAAAAAGCAATGGCATTTAAAAGAGGCACTTTCTAAAAAAGATTCCGAAGGAATAGAAATTACTGCTAAACGAATTGAAAATGTGCCAGGGACGCATACTGTTAAATACACTTCTAACGAAGATACAATAGAAATTAAACACACAGCGCATAATAGAAACGGTTTTGCGCTTGGAGCAGTAATAGCTGCAGAATGGCTTCAAAACAAACAAGGTGTATTTACGATGAAAGATGTATTAGAAATTTAACAACTTATTAATACAAAAAACAGCTATTTTAATTCACCTTTGAATACAACAATAAAACACTATGACACTAACACACTGGTTCTATTTTTTTTTAATAATACAAGTCATTCATTTTTTAGGCACTTGGAAATTATACGTTAAAGCAGGTAGAAAAGCATGGGAAGCAGCTATTCCAATATACAATGCTGTAATCTTAATGAAAATAATTAACAGGCCAACATGGTGGACAGTTTTATTATTCATTCCTATCGTAAACCTTTTTATGTTTCCTGTTGTCTGGGTAGAAACCATACGTAGTTTCAAAAAAAATACGACAGCAGATACCTTTTTAGTTATTTTTACATTAGGCTTTTACATTTATTATGTCAATTACATTGCAAATGTTTCTTATGTTAAAAACAGAAGCTTAAAAGCTCCCTCAGCAATGGGAGATTGGGTAAGTTCTATTGTGTTTGCAATTGTAGCGGCTACTTTGGTACACACCTACGTAATGCAACCATATACGATACCAACTTCTTCTTTAGAAAAATCATTGTTAGTTGGCGACTTTTTATTTGTTAGCAAATTTCATTACGGAGCCAGAGTACCCATGACACCAATTGCTGCACCCATGGTGCATGACACGCTTCCTTTTATAAAAGTAAAATCATATCTAGCCAATGATGGTAAAAAAACTCACAAAACATCTTGGTTAAATAAGTTCTCTTTACCTTATATGCGTGTTCCAGGTTTTCAGAAAATTAAAAATAATGATATTGTTGTCTTTAGTTGGCCCGTAGATACTGTAAATGCATTTCAGCAATATAGTGATGGAAAATTTCATTACAAACCTATTGATAAAAAATCGAATTATGTAAAACGCTGTGTTGGTATTGCAGGTGATTCATTACAAATTATTAATGGTAAAGTACATATTAATGGTAAACCACTTGTTTTACCAGAAAGAGCGAAACCACAATTTATGCATACTGTAATTACAGATGGTACACTAAGTGGAAAAACTTTGACAGATGTTTATAAAATAAAAGAAGGCAATGCACTTAGCAACACCAAATTTATATTAAATCTCACAGAAGAATTAGCCAATAGATTGAAAAACAACCCTGCTGTAAAAAGTATTACACGCAACAATACCCCTGCGGGTTCTTTTAAACCGAGAGTATTTCCTCATAATGAGCAATACCCTTGGAGCCAAGATAATTTTGGACCTATTTACATTCCAGAAGCAGGAAAAACAGTAACACTAAACAGTAAATCAATTCCTTTTTACAAACGCATTATAGAAGCATATGAGCATAACAACTTAACCATTAATGGTGATGATATTTATATTAACGGAAAATTGGCAGATAGCTATACCTTTAAGCAAAATTACTATTGGTTGATGGGTGACAACCGTCATAATAGTGAGGATGCCCGTTATTGGGGCTATGTACCCTTTGATCACGTTGTTGGAAAACCTGTCTTTATTTGGATGAGTTGGGATGGCTTAAAACCACGTTGGGAACGGTTCTTTACTACTGTTGGTGGTGATGGAAAACCATTTTCTTACCGTTGGATTTTTCTTGGTTTTGTAGCACTTTGGTTTGGTTATAATTTCTATAAAAAACGTAAAGAAGCGTAGTTTTGGCGATCTTTATTCCAACTTATTTTTCGCCTATTTCACAATATGCTACCTTGGTTAAAGAGGATGAAATAGTTTTTGAAGTTTCAGATAATTTTCAGAAGCAAACCTACCGAAATCGCTGTTATATTTATAGCCCAAATGGCAAGTTATTACTTAACATACCCATACAACACAATAAAGCCACAGCAAGTAAAGACATCTTAATAGACAATAGTGTAAATTGGAAAAAGCAACATTTAAAATCATTAGAAACAGCTTATAAATCTTCTCCTTTTTTTGAATTTTACATAGACGATTTAAAACCAATTTTTGAAAAGGAACAAAAATTTTTGATGGATTTAAACCTTCAGTGTCATGCTTTAATAATGGATGCTTTACAAGTAGAAATTCCATCTTCTTTTCCTTCGGAATATGAAAAAGATGCACGGCATGATTTTCGTTATTTAGCTATTGCAAAACAAAAACTTGCTGTACATTTTCCTAGATACATTCAAGTATTCGAAGATAAACACGGTTTTTTACCAAATCTTAGTATTTTAGATTTACTTTTTATGGAAGGTCCAAGTGCAATTAACTATTTACTCAAAATACAAAGACCTGCACATTAGCAGGTCTTTATGAATGTTAAAAAATTCTTTACGCAATTTCAATCTGTCTTGCTGGTTTTGGTTTTGCTTCTTCTTTCTTCGGAATAGAGATAAGCAACACACCATTAGTATATGAAGCTGTAATTTTATCGCCTTCTACTAATTCTGGCAATGTAAAAGATCGCGTAAAAGATTGATAATTAAACTCTCTTTTATTGTACTTTTCGTCTTCTTTCAATTCGGTTTGTTCTTGTTTTTCAGAAGAAATGGTTAACAAATCATTGTCTAAAGAAATATTAAAATCGCTTTTATCAAATCCTGGTGCAGCGACTTCAACTTGAAAACCTTCGGTATCTTCTTTAATATTTACAGAAGGCAGGGTTGCATTCATGCTTGCAAAATTGCTTCTGGTAAAGCCATCAAATTGATTGTCAAACAATCTGTCTAATAAATTTGGTAACGTGTTTTGGTATCTTACTAGTGTCATAATATATGTTTTTTGGTTATACTTATTTTCATTTTATATTTATTCAAAATGCATACCAACACAAAAAAGAAGTCAAAACAACCAAAAAAAGCGCTTAAAAGTGACTTATTGTCACTTTTAAGCGCTTTTTAAAGACATATTGTCTTATTATGAGATTATTCTAGTTTTTTTAAAGAATCTAATTTACGTTGCAATGCTTTGATTTCTTTTTGTTTTTTATCTTGCTCAACTATCTTTTTTAAAGAATCTAAAGCTTTGTAGGTATCAGACATATCTTTAGTGTCTACAACGGGCACAACGGTTGTTTCATCTTCAGTAAAATAATCACCAATATTTTCTGAAGCTTTCCAAACTTCGTTTAATTGTTTGTAAATACTACGTTCCCACTGCGATGGGTGTTTTGCATCTATCCAGATAACATCTCTATATTCTGCATCTACCAAGGCTAGATCTGGTGTTGCAGAACCGTCAAATTTAGAATCATCTGCATGTTTTGAAGTGATTGTACACAACATAAACATACGTTTTCTGCCTGCAATCTTTTTTATATAAGGTCTAAATTCTACGGGTTTATTAACAGACCAATCGTATTCTTTTTTAGATTCCATTACTTTTAAAGGCATAGCAGAGACACCTGCCATTCCTTCTTTTCGTTTTGCGTGATTGTAATAAAGCACTTTTTGAGTACCATCTGCTGGTATAAAAACACTAAAAGTTAAACTTGTTCTTTGTGTACCAATAGGTTCTAACCCAAACCAATGGTGTAGACCACTTACACTTTCATCAATTCCAGAAAAATCAAAATCAGTAACAAAGGGTTGTTGATTTTCATCATCTTTTAAATCGGGTATTTTAACAGCGGTTTCTCTTTTCCAAGGTAATGGATCTGTAAATCCATTTAAAAACATCATTGATTCTGCTTCTAAACGCGAAACTTTTTCTGACAAAATATTTTGTCTTTGTAAAAAGGGGTAGTTCTTCATGTTTGAAGGTGAAATATAAGTACCTTTTCCTATTAACAACCGCTCTAGATAATCATTAAAATCATGTTCTCCGCTTTCTATAACAACAACTCCACCAAAACTAGGATACGGAAAGAAAAAACCTTTCCATTTGATTAAACTAACAACCTCTACCCATTTACCTTGATCGTTTTTCATATAAAAAACATCGCTTGGTTCGGTTGTAAAATATTGTAAAGGGTTTAACCTTTGAATAACTGCATTTCTAGAATTTCGGCTAAATTTAAGAGTTTCACCGATAGCAAAAGTTACTGGTATTCTATTTTCATTGGCAAATCTTGGAAAAGCAGATGTGCTTGAGACCGAAAATATTTCTTTAATATTATCACTTATACGTTGCCATGTATATTCTCTACTAGGCTCAACTGCCATGGTCCAATGATTGTCTTGCCCAACACGTACTAAGTGAGGTAAAGAAACGTCTAAAGTTTCGCCTATAGACTCTTTTGCCATGGTAAAGATATTATTTAAAGGCTGTATTCGATCGTTTTTTGTCAATGGTAATTCATTGATTTCTATCAGATTCAAATTTTTAAAAATGGCATATTTTTGCATGTAACTGTACATGCCTAAACGAGCGCCTACAAAGTAAAGGATTGCAAAAAAAAGTGCTATTACACCTAAAGATAAAAATTTCTTTGCAACGTTATCTGCTTTTCGAAAGGCTCTAAGCATCCAAAAAAGTAATAAAAATACGATCAATAAGATGAAAATATATTTTCTTATAAACAATAAAATAAATTGATAATCATCTCTTAATACAAAAAGTGTAAATGCAATTATAAGTGCTAATATGATAAGCACTGTTTTTTGTTTTGCTCCTTTTTTCCAGTAATTTTTAAACATGGTTTGTGTTAATTTGTTTTTACGTATGTATTTCTAAATGTAAACAATTCGTAATTCGTAATTCGTAATTCGTAATTCGTAATTTACAAAAGCCCTTTATCCTTTAAACGTTCTCTTGCGCTTTTTTCTTCTTTGATTTCTTTCGTTTCTTTTGGTGTTTCTATCTTTTGATCAGCTTCTTTTTCTGATGTCACTTTTTCTTTTAGATCGTTTAATAAATCTTTTCCTTTTTCAAAAGTATCTGTAACTACATCTTCTACAGCATGTACGTTATCTTCTACGGTTTGACTGGTAAATAATACTGCAGATGCAATATAAGTCCCTATAAATGTACCGACAACCATAGCTGTATAAATTTGTACGTTAGCTATTGAAAATCCAACCAAAAGCATGGATGCCACTAAAAATAAAAGGAAAAATAACCCAATATACACCAACCGTAGTAAAAGGTCTTGTTTATGAATGAAACCTTTTTTGTTTTCGGGTTTCATTTGTACTTCTTTGGCGTTCATTATTTTATTAATGGCTCTATAGACGCCGTTGTCTTTAGACTCTTTCCAGTACCAAAAAATTCCGAAGAGAACTGATGCTATAAATATGATGATTTCAAATGTCATGCTTTATATATTTTTTTTGTTATTGTATCGATTACCCATTCTTTGTATGAATCATTCCAAGTTTGATAAATCTTGTAAAATTTTTGTTTGTCATACCAATATACAAATAACGGGTCTTTTGATGAAATATTCACTAATAATTTCCAAATTAAATCTTGTTGTTTGGGGGTTAAAGAGGAGTGTGGCCTGTAAAGAGCTTCATAAAAAGCTTTATCTATAAAAGTGGCTGCTTTTACTTCATTACTATAGGCTGTTTTTTCTACAAATCGTTCTACTGCCATTACTTTCTTTCTGTCTTCGATAGGCATTTTATTTAAATAGCCTTTAAATAACATGTGGTCACTTAAAATTTCTTTTATAGGCTGCTGTGTTGCTTTTACAACTTCTGAAAATATTTGTTTTTTAATTCGCTCATAACGTGCTGTTTTAATTTCTTTTTCTAAATCACATTCTATCAGCTCATAATCTTCTAATTTTGCAATGAGTTCTTTTTGTGCTATGTGATAAATCAAGACATCATGTGTGGTGTCTTTAATAGCTTCTTTATACCATTTTTCGGATTCAAAAATAACGATAGGAAATACCGAATCTCGCAATAAAAAAACACCGCCAAATGCTTCTGTAAAAAAGGAATTGGTAGTAAAATCTAAAGGTTGTAAGTGCAATTTCCGAAGGCGTAAATCACCATATTTTTTTGCTGAAGACAAAATTTTAAGATGTAAATCTTCATCTACAAAGTTATTGTCTTCATTAAATAAATCTACAAGTGCTATTTGCTCTCTTTGACGTATATTTAAATCATTTATCAATCGAAAACCTATGGATATGTTTTTATATTTCAATATATCTAACGGCTCATAAAATGCGTCTATATATTGATCTAAATCAACACAAATGGCGCAATCTCGTGTAATATCATTAATCTCATTTTCATAGGTTTTAAAAATAAGATGCATAATTGCAGTATCAAAACTATGAAAAGGCATGTAAATGGGTTTGCCCTTTTGCTGTGGCGAAATAATAATTGCGTGCGGGTTTGATTCGCCATTATTTAAATAATGAGCCTCTTTTTTTTCTGCCGCAATTTCTGGACTCCATCCTGCGCCATCAATACTAAAGCTTTTTAGTTTTGTAGGCGAAAAACCCATTAAGGTAAGGCATTGGTTGTAACGATCTACCAATGCACCACCTAAGGTCATTAACTCGCTTCTGTATAAATGTGCTTCTTTTAATTTTTGCATTTTGCTACGCTACTTTCTTGTATCTTTACAAATTATTATTCACTGTTTTACACAAAACTAACTATCAAATTGTTTTCTAGCTTCTAACTGCACATTCATTTCTTTAATGCGCTGATCTACCTTGCGTTTAAAATCGGTGTCTGCTATGGTGGCTACATTATCTAAATAACGAATCACTTCTTGACGTCTAATTTCTGCAAAATCTAAGCCTTTCATATTGGCTTTCATCAATTCTTGCAACATGTTAAACTTAGTTTGATAGTCTTGTTTAAAATACGTTTCGGGGTTTTCAAACCAGTTGCGCTCTAGATCAAAATCTGTTAAACGCAACGAAATTGCACTTTGAATGTTACGCACATCTCTTGATGAAAAAAATGGAAATATTTTTTGAATTTCTTTATATAATACCGCATAAAATTGATGATCTTTTAAATTGTAGTTTGCTGCTACTTTATCATACACATTTAAAACGCGCTGTTCTTTTGGTTTGTCTGCAATGCTTAAAATCTCGCCAATGGTTTTTGATACTTGCTGATCTGACAGGTATTCGTACCCTTTTAAATCGTTCATATTCACAAAATCTGGCATGGTTTTTTTAAGTTTTCGCCACCAGATATAATCTTGATCTATAAAGTCATGTTCTGTACGAGCACCATCTATTTTAAAACGTCCTTGTACTCTAGAGATTACTGCTTTGTCTAACATTTCTGGTAGATTGGTAAATAAACCTATAGCACTGTTACCGTAATTTACGGCATAAGCGCCTTCTGTATAACGTAAAAATACGCCTATTACTTCTTTTACACCAGCAGATACACCTTGAGCTGTACGTTCTTGTAAATTATTTTCTGCATCATCTATTGGTGCAAAAATTAATTTGGTTGGATCTTGCATAGGTTTCATCCAAGCTACCATTTTTTCTGCAGAGCCTCCTTGAAAGGTAGAAATTAAGGTGTCTGGCATTGGATGAAATAAAAACGGAATGGCTAAATGGTCTGATAGTTCTTTTAATCGTGTTGCAATAGCTGCAATCAACATACTTTTTCCTGTTCCTGGTATTCCGTAGCCCATAAATACTGGCATAAACCCACCTAATTCTTGAAATGGATTTTTCTTTGCTTCAAAATCATAGCTTAACATTCTTTCTGTTAAACGTCTTGCAAAATGTTTGGCATCTTTGTTACCAACTATTTGCTCGAATTGTATTTTGTTAAACTCTACGCTTACTGCACTACCAGAAAAAACGGTATTCCAACCCGTAATAGCAAAGTCAGAATTTTCTAATTTATAGGTTCTATCTGTAATGGTTTCTGTGTATTCTAGTGCGCTTTTCCGAAGTGCTATTTCATCTATTAAAGCTTCAAAATAAACAACTGTAAAGTCTATTACATCTTTATCTTTGGTAATAATTTCTGGGTGACTTAAATATTTTTCGTAATAAAACAAGGCGCAAGAAATTCCTTTTAACGGCGATGCTATAGAGACTTCTGGTAGGCCTGCAAATTTGTTTTTCATTACTGATAAATCATCTGATGCAATGGGCTTTAGTTGTTGCAAAATATAATAAGATGTGGCAAAGAGCATAAAAGCTGTAGCGGTTTGCATTTTACTTTCGTATTGTCTTTTTCCTTCGGAATCTAGCGCTGATTTGTTTTCGCTTAAAGTTGTTAATCCAGAAGAGTCATAATAACTATCTTTTGTCCAAATACCTAAACAAAGCCCTTCTTGCAAAGCAAAAAGTGTTTCGTTTAAATGTACTGGTATTGCTATTGAGTCTGGCAATAAGCGTTTTTTTAATGCCAAAATAGTTTTAGAAATAGAAGTGATTTCTGAAGCGGTGCTAGAAGTTGCTCTTGACAAATACAATAAAATAGATTCGTCTTTACCGTCTTTATCTCTACTTTTAGCTCTAGAGCTTTGTTGCCATTGTATGCCTTTTATGTATCCTGCTGCTTCGTCTCTTAAGACGTCTAACTCAGGTTTTTTTATAGGAAATGTTGCGTTTTGTTCCATTGTGATTGTTTTACTATCTAACTATTAAAGTTAGCTATTTATATGTTTAAAATAGTATCTAATGTTTCTTTAAATTTATTTTCGTTTTCGTTATTGTAAAAAGGCACTCCAGTAATTAAATACTTATCAGAATCGATTATAAGTGTTTTCTTTTGATCTCTAATTTTTTTTAAAAATTCTTCTTTCCATTTATCGTGTGCTTTTAAATGATTCCCTTTCGGTTCAATAAAAACTTGATATGTTACTTCTTCTCCTGTTTTCTGTTTGCAGAACAATACAAAATCAGGTTCAAATGCTCTACCTAATTTATCAATAATCTTTAATGCTCTTTCGTTTCTAATTAGATAAATATCTTTAAATTTTTCCTCTAATTTCTCAAAACGTCTTGCAAACATTTTTACAAATTCCTTTTCTTCACTTGTTCCATAATTTGCGTTATAAACGTACCATTCTGGTTCTGAAACAATATCAACTTGCCCGTCTGCTCTTTCGCTATCTTTATATAATTTGATTTCTTTGTCCTTAAAGACTTCACGAATAGGTTTATTTATATAATCAGAACCTTCATATTGCGTTAAGTTCGATTTGATTTCAGATTCTATGGTTTGCAATAAACCTTGAATAGAAAGTAGATAATCAGAATTTGTTATTTCGTTAAGTCTTTTGCTTGAACCACTAAAAGTTACTTCTAAACTACCTAAATAATCTTTACTTGTAATAAAGTTGTTTATTGATTCTGAATTTGGAAAATAACGCTCTAAACTGTCAAAATAATAGAACGAATTTTGAGATAAAGCAAAACGTATAATGTGTTTTGGAATTTCTGAAATTAAAATATCTTTTTGTTTTGTAACTTCAGAATCAGAAACTGGGTTTTCCATAAAGTTAAAAGCACTTGTCATTTTACCAATGCCAGATGATAAATGGTGTTTGTGATTTTTCTTTTTTACTCCTAAATCTGAAAATGATTTTATGTTATTATAACTTTTCTCAACTTTTTTATTGAAAACGACTTTACCAGTTTTGTAAAAATCAGTTTCTTTAAAGCCAAATTTAAGCGTAAGTTGTTTGGTTACGGATTTATCTTCATCTTCATAAATTCCAGATTTTACTAATGCCTTTTTAAGTTCAGAAATATATCTATTGTCTTCTTTAGTATGATAATATAATTCTTCTAATACTTTCATATCGTTAGAAGGGTCATTATCATATTTTCGTTTGTATTTGTCTTGCCCTTCTTCTAAAGTAAATGGAAAATACCTTGCACCTCTACCAATTAATTGGGCTTCTGAAAGTGTTGTTTTTCCAATTGTTGTATTTGAACCACCAGTATTTTGCCCTTCATATAGACGTACAATGTCGAAAAGATTTAAAACATCCCAACCTTCATTTAGTTTTTGCACAGCAAATACTGCTCGTATTGGGTTGTTTTCATCTTCCAATGTATTTAATCGTATTTGATTAAGTTCTGCTTCCTTGTCGTTATTTGCACTGATACAATTCTCTTCTTTGAAATTTGACTTTATGCGTTTTGCTATTTCTTGTGCTGTTAATTTTGGTTCTGTATTTTCAAAAAATGTAAATGCTTTTTGAACAATTGCAACTGTTGATGTTTTTTGAATGTTTTCAACCATTTTAGCTGAAAAATCATCTATTAATTGATGAAAATTAAGTTTATTTTGTTCAGATTCTTTTATCGTTTTTTTTGCTTTAAAAAGAATAACTGGTTTTAAGTTTATGTTCTTTGATGTTGCTAATTCTTGACGATATAAATTTAAAATTAATGCTTGAATGATGCGTTCTTTTTCATCATACAAAGAACGAATTAGGTTTATTTCTTTTGAATATTTATCAATTCTAAATTGAGCAAGGTCGTATTTTTGAATTACTTTATCTTGATACTTTTCTGTAATTTCTTTGGTTTCATAATCTAATGTTGCTGTAAACTCCAATA
>CAMZLD010000080.1 GCA_947311635.1 uncultured Flavobacteriaceae bacterium
GGCTTGGCGTTCAGCGTCCCTTCAAAACTATAGGTTCGAATATTTTCTGCTTCTTCCCAAAAATCTTTTATTACAAAGGCTTTTGGTTGTGTGTTAAGTGAGTGGATTATTTTTTTTGACATAGTTTTTTGATTAAAATTTAAAATTTTTTGTTTTTTTATGAAGAAAGTATTGTTTCTCTCTCCTCCTCATTCAGACCATACAACTCAAAAACCATTTCATCAATTTGTTTTTCCAATTCTGTTTGTTCGGCTGGTAGATTTTTAGAATCGTAGTCTTCGCGGGAAGTTATTTCTAAAATTTTATCAACGAGATCTATAAATGGTTTTTGTTGAGTTTCTGGAACTTGAGGAATTGGTGTTTTAATTAAAATACTTTTTTGGGATATTGAAGTTTTTCCTCCAAGATTATTTGCAATCATCTGTAAATAATAATATGGAAGTTTTGAATTCATTAAAGCTATTAAATATTTTAAATTTACAAGATTAGATGTAATCATATATTCATTACTACTTAAAAAAGAATATTCTTTAATAAAGTGATATGAGCCTTCTCTAAATTGTCCATACACAATCTTCTCTTTTTCAAATTCTTCTTGATATGCACAATTTCGCAAATTATAAGGAGTTTTTCCTTTATCGCCTCGTTTTGAAATTTTTTCCCAATGAGAATCTAACCATTCTTTTATGGCTGGATAATTTTTCATATTTACAGCTTCAACTTTTTCTCCATTGGCTTTTTTATACCCATTATGGCTTGCAATTAAAAATTTATCCGCAAAATCTGCATAATATCGTTTAATATCTTTTCCACGTAATATCGGTTTAATAATTTCTACTGATTTTGAATCTTTGGCAATGAATTCATCTTTTTTCTTGCCGTCAATGATAAAAGCTTCGTTGTAGCCTGTTTTAATTCCATAATTTATTTTTATATCCCAATCTTTAAGTGGAGTTCCTACTTTTTCTATTTTTTCTTTTATGGCTTGTTCTGCTGGATTTAAAATTATCCATGCTTCATTGGTAAAACTTGTGAGTTGGACAGAATTTTTAAAAATATATTTTTTTAAAATATGTTCTTTTTTCTCAAGTTTTTCTTTTATAGTGCAGGCTTTACAGTCAAAATTGTTTTTTTCTGTTGTATTATTATTTTTTGTAAATAACAAAATATTGGTATCAACCGTTGCTGTTTCAAATACATCAGGACCGAGGTCTATTAAAAGTTTTGGGCTCGTATTTTCTATAAAATATTTTCTCATTTTTTCTCCATATCCTGCTCTCATCCATTTATTACTAGTAATAAAACACAAATTCCCAGAATTATTCAAGAGTTGATTTCCTCGTTCATAAAACAATGCATAAATATCTCCTGTTTTTGCAAAACTTTCAAAATTTTCGCTTGCATACATTTTTCCTAATTCTCCCCCATTTTTTTGCAATTGCACATACGGCGGATTCCCTATAACAATATCAAACCCATTTTTTACCCCAAACATCCACTTTGGGTCAAAAAATGAAGCTGAGTGATTTTCGAAAGGATCCCATTTTACTAACTCAAAACTTTTTTTCTTGTGCTCAATTGAAAACAAGCAACTTCCACTCCATAATTCATCTTGTATTTTTTTGAATTTTTTTTTCAAATCATCTTTTTCAGATGAATGAGCTGTAAAATATTTTTCTCTTATTTTTTCAAGTTCATTTATTTTTTCTTCATCATCAAACATATTTGTTTGCACCTCCTTATTTTCTGGTAAATCAATCAAACTATTAGCACAAACAAATTTAAAATCTAAATTTGGTAACGGTTCAATATCTTCTACTTTTTCATCTACCACCAAAGAAAGAAAAAATCTGAGTCGAGAAATTTCTACTGCCATTTCTTGAATATCTACTCCAAAAATTGATTTTTGAATAATCCCTAATTTTCGTACATAGTTTAAATTTTTTTTCAGTAAATATTTTCGTACAGTTTCTTGAATTTCTGGTGGATTTTGACAAACAACTTGTTCTAAATATATTGTATTATCAGGATCAATTTTTTCTAAAATTCCCACTATTTTTTGCAATATTCCCATAGGAAACGCCCCAGAACCACAAGCAGGATCAAGAATTTTTAATTCATCAAGTGCTTCCAATATTTTTTCTTTGGCTTTTGTTCAGTATATTCTGATGTTCCAGAAATAATATTTTCTATTCGTGCCAGAAGAGATGAAGTATATCCATCAAACTTGACTTTTAAATTTTCATTCTTTACAATCTTACTACTCAAAAAGAGTTCTTGAATTGAGTCAGAAAATTTGTCGCTGAGCTGCGTACGGCTTCGAGCCCGATGGAGGGAGTCAGCGTCCTCCCAAGAACTCTTTTTTTGTGTATTATTAAAAAAAACTTTTTCCACTCTTTCTAAAATATTTTGGAATTTTTTTTCGTATGCTTTTTTTCGTGATTCATTTATTTCAAAAACAGTATTTAAAAGAATTTTTTTTGAATAGAGTGGGGTAAAAAATACAGAAAAATATTTTTCTTCTTTTGGGAAATATAAAATAGAGTGAAAGGAAGGGAAATGAGTTTTGTGTTTTTTTGACTTCCCTATTATTTCCAAATCTACTTCTTTTGGTTTCCCATAAAAATTACTACATATTTCGAAGTCTTCTTGTAAGAATTTTTCCCAAAATTGGGTGTTTATTTCTTTATGTAATGTATTCCCTGTTTTTCCTGCAAGTTTTAAAAAAATACGAGGAGAAATAACAATTTCATTAAAACCTTCTTTTTTAAAAATAGTAGAAGCGTATAATAATTTCCGAGAAGGAAAATCAGAAAGATACTGATTAATTTCTTTATCTGATGATTTGGATAATGTTAAAAACTTTTTTTTCTCTAAATATACTCTTTTTTGTACAGGAAACTTACTTTCCAAAAATTCCATTAAACTTTCTTCTACCATATAATCGACAATTTCTCGTGGAGTATAAAAACTTCCAGAACTTTTTCTGGCACTTTCTCCTGTTTCTGGATTTATTTTTGTCAATAAATTTTTAAAAATTTGTCCTAAAATTTTTGGATCAATAGAAACTTCTGTTTCCAGTAGAGAGCGAGAGAGAGAGAGAGACAGAGAGAGAGAGAGAGA
>CAMZLD010000081.1 GCA_947311635.1 uncultured Flavobacteriaceae bacterium
TGGCTGGAGCGAATTGCAAATGTGTATGGCTTTAGCGTTGGCTTATACATCATCAAATTCCTCTATTATATTATTTGAAACTACTGGATTTCCAAAACCAATTAGACTTTCAATAATTGTTGATAAACTTAATCTATCTTTTGTTTTATATGCTAACAAATAGAGTAGTGCCTCAGAAGAAAGAAGTATAAATCTCTTAATATCTGTATTCCAAGTGACGTCATTAATAAAGCTTTCAAAATTTGATTTAAATGAATTGCTTACAATTATAAAACCAATGTAATCCAACGCTAAAGCCATACACATTTGCAATTCGCTCAAAAAAGCTAACAGCACAAACCATCCCGAAAGTTTTCGGGAGCAAAAGAGTATGTCTTGCCAACGCTATCAGTAGAACGGAAAATAAAGTACGAAAACACAACAAAGTGTAAAAATAATAGCCGAAATTATAGTAAATATGAACATTGTAGTCCGAAACAACATTAGTAGTAAACTGAAAAATTCTGCTTCCGAAATCGGCTACTATTCTTATACAAACCGTTACCCTCCCTATGTAATTCCATATTATTAGGTTAATAGATTTATCACTAGAGTTGCTACCATTGATACAAAAGTGCATCATTCAAAAATGAAATCAATACGTAGAATTACGTATATTTTTTAAAATGTAATATGAGGGTACTTGTTAGAAAGTACTTGCTGTTTTCTTTTTAAAGAAGTTACAAATTTTTGATGTTGTTGACTATTTTCATCAAAAGGCTTGTGGTTTAATCCTTTCTGTATGGCTTCAATTTCTTTTAAAGCTTGTATGCTTTTTTCTGAAAGCCAATTTGTTGTGAAACTTTCCCAAATAAAATCAATTGCCGTTTGGCTAGGGTGAAGCATGTCTGCTTTGTAAAAGCGGTAATCTCGTAATTCATCCATCATAATTTCATAAGAAGGAAAGTAATGATGTTTTTTTTTATCTGAAATAAAAAGATGAATAGCACTTAGTAAATGCGCTTTACTTAAGGTGTTTTCAATAAAACCATCTTTGAGATGCCTAACAGGAGAAACCGTGTAAATAAAGGTTGTATTTTTATTTATGGCGGTTATCATTGTTTCAATTCGCTCTAAGCTCGTAGTGATTTCAGAAACAGTAAGAATTTTTTTTGTAAATGCTTGTTGGTTTATTTTGTGGCAATTTGCAACTATAGAAGCTTGTTCTATATATGTATAAACCCAAGAAGTGCCTAGCGTTATAATGATATGTGATGCAAGTAAAAGCTGTTTTTTGGTTTCTATTAATACCGTATTTAATTGCAGAATCATGGCTTGTTTACTTCTATTACTCAATACAGAATGTGTGTCAAAGCAATGCCATTGTTCATTGTGTAAAAACAAATCTTTTTCTGTATAGACATAGCCAAGAATGGCTTTTTCTATTAAATTTTCAACTGCTTTTACATGAAATAAGATTCCAAATGGATTTTGATATGTTTGAAATTTATAATAGTTAAATTTTGTAGCAATATTTTCAGAAAAGCAAGAGCCTACCAAAAAGATTTTTGAAGTGTAATCTATTTGATGAGTAGTTTGTTTTTGCAAGGACAATTTTGTCTGAAAAATCATTCTCTTTGTTTTCTTTTATTTCTGTAGGCTTTCTTTAATTTTTTAAGAGTCCCTTCTAAAATAGCTGGGTATGTTTTTAAACCATGGTCTTTGTTAAACTGTTTTAATACTTGTTTTGTTTGTTGATCGTACACCCATGTTTTAACAACAGGATATCCTAAATACGCGAGCCTAATTTGTATGTTTTTTACTGTTTTTAAGCTAGGATTTTTATAAACGCTTACCCATGTACCATCTTTATTTAAACAATGAACATAACCTTTACTAGATTTTGAGTCTTTAGGAAAATCAGGCATGTTTTGACTGTAAAGACAATGACTTCCAATTAGCAATCCAATAATTGTAATGAGTATCTTTTTCATAGTTTTTTATTTTAAATAACGTGTAGCTTCGCTCAAAGCTTTTGGTATACCCTCTGGGTTTCTACCGCCTGCGGTTGCAAAAAACGGTTGTCCACCGCCGCCGCCATGTATCAATCCACCAAGTTCTCGTACTACTTTTCCTGCGTCATATTTTCTTTCGGCTACTAATTCTTTAGAAATATAGCAAGTTAAAAAGGCTCTATCAGCTTTGGTATGCGCTAATAGTAAAAATAAGTTTTTTGTATCTTTACCTAAATCAAAGGCAAGATCTTTTATGCCAGAGGCATCTAAATCCACTTTTTTTGCTAAAAACTGTACGCCATTGATTTCTTGGATTTCGTTTTTAAGCTCACCGGTAAGCCCTTTGGCTTTTTCTTTAAGTAAGTTTTCTACTTGTTTTTTAAGAGTAGCAATTTCCGTTTGCATATCAATAATTGTTTTTTCTGGATTGTCGCTATTTTTAAGCAAACTTTTAATTTTGTAATAACTACGGTTATTTTCTCTGTAATAGGTTTTTGCAGCATCAGAAGTAATGGCTTCAATTCTTCGAATGCCAGAAGCAATAGCACTTTCTGTTCTTATTTTAAAGTGCCAAATTTGAGCCGTATTGGTAACATGTGTTCCACCACAAAGTTCTTTTGATTTACCAAATTCTATCATTCTAACGGTGTCGCCATATTTTTCGCCAAACAAAGCTAAAGCGCCTTTGCTTAGGGCATCTTCCATAGTAATATTTCGATGCTCTTTTAAAGATAAACCTTCTCTTATACGTGCATTGACAAAGTTTTCTACTTGTAACAATTCTTCATTGGTCATTTTAGAGAAATGTGAAAAATCAAAACGTAAATAGCGTGAATGTACAGCAGATCCTTTTTGCTCAACATGCTTTCCTAATATGCTACGTAAAGCTTGGTGCAATAAATGTGTTGCTGTATGGTTACTGGCTGTGAGCTCACGTTGTTTTTTATCTACCACAGCTTTAAAAGTTTGTGTTACATTTTTTGGCAGGTGTTTTGCAAAATGAATAATTAAATTATTTTCTTTTTTAGTATCAATGATGTAGGTAACGTTTGCATTTGGAGCTTCTAAATAACCTTTGTCGCCAACTTGCCCTCCACCTTCGGCATAAAACGGTGTCATGTTAAATACCAATTGGTAAATTTCGCCTTCTTTCTTAGATGTGACTTTGCGGTATTTGGTGATTTTAACATTGGCTTCTAATAAGTCATAACCAACAAATTCTTCAAAATCATCTTCTAGAAGAACAACCCAATCTTCGGTTTCTGTTACGGCTGCTTGTTTTGAAATGTTTTTAACACGACTTAGTTCTTTGTCAAACTCTGCTTCGTCATAAGACATGTTTTTTTCAGAAAGAATGAGTCCTGTTAAATCTTTCGGAAAACCATAAGTATCATATAATTCCAATACTTTTTTTCCAGAGACAATAGATCCTTTATTGGTTTCAATAATTCTATCAAGTAATACCAATCCTTGATCTAAGGTGCGTAAAAAAGAATTTTCTTCTTCTTTAATCACATTGATAATTAACTGCTTTTGAGCTTTTAATTCAGGAAAAGTACTACCTAAGTTGTTGGCAAGTGTTGTTGCCAATTTGTAAATAAAAGGTTCTTTTTGGTTTAAAAAAGTAAAGCCATAACGCACAGCTCTTCGTAAAATTCTACGAATTACATACCCGGCTCCTGTATTGCTTGGCAACTGCCCATCTGCAATAGAAAACGCTACTGCGCGTACATGATCTGCAATGACACGAATAGCAATATCTGTTTCGGTATCTTTTCTGTATTTGGTGTTTGTAATGGTTTCTATTTCACGAATAAGTGGTGTAAACACATCAGTGTCATAATTAGATTGTACACCTTGTAAAACCATTGCTAGGCGTTCAAAACCCATACCTGTATCTACATGTTTTGCAGGTAAAGGCTCTAAAGTTCCGTTTGCTTTACGGTTGTATTGCATAAAGACCAAGTTCCAGATTTCTACTACTTGTGGATGATCTTGATTGACTAAATCTTTGCCCGGTATTTTTGCTTTTTCTTCTGCAGAACGTATGTCTACATGAATTTCAGAACAAGGTCCGCATGGTCCTTGCGCACCCATTTCCCAAAAATTATCTTTTTTGTTGCCCATTAAAATTTGAGCTTCGGGTACAATCTCTTTCCATAAATTATACGCTTCTGTATCTAAAGAAAGCTTGTCTTTATCTTTACTGCCTTCAAAAACGGTAACATATAAAATGTTTTTATCGATGCCATACACTTCGGTTAACAACTCCCAAGCCCAATTGATAGCTTCTTTTTTAAAATAGTCACCAAAACTCCAGTTGCCTAACATTTCAAACATGGTGTGGTGGTACGTGTCATAACCTACCTCTTCTAGGTCGTTGTGTTTACCAGAAACCCGTAAACATTTTTGCGTATCTGCAATTCTTTTATGCTTTGGAATACCATTTCCGAGAAAAAATTCTTTAAAAGGCACCATACCTGCATTGGTAAACATTAACGTTGGGTCGTTTTTAAGAACCATTGGTGCAGAAGGTACTATTTGGTGCTGTTTGCTTTCGAAAAATTTAAAAAAGCGCTGTCTTATTTCTGATGATTTCATGTGTTAAATAAAAGCTAAAAAATACCTCTAAAAGTGAAGTATTAAAACATTTTGTATTTTTGTTAGTTAGAGTACAAATCTACTATTTTTTATTATATGACGAAAGTTAAATACTACTACGATTCTGAAACACTTTCTTACCAAAAAATCAATTTAAGAAAAAGGGATAAATTTAAAAAATTGGTTTTGTTTTCTTTGGCATTTTTATTAGCCGGCGTGATAGGTTATGTAGTGTTAAGTCGTTTTTTTGAAACCCCAGAGCAATTAGCACAAAAAGCAGAATTAGAAAACATGCAATTGCAGTACGGTTTGTTAAGCAAAAAAATGCAACATCTAGATAAGGTTTTAAATGAGTTACAAGAGCGAGATAACAATATTTACAGATTGTATTTTGAGTTGAATCCTATTTCTGATGAGCAGCGTAAAGCAGGTTTTGGAGGTATTAACCGTTACAAATCATTAGAAGGCTTTGAAAATTCTGAAATGATAATCGATGCCACAAAAAATATGGATGTATTGTCTAAGCAAATTGTTATTCAGTCTAAATCTTTGGATGAAATTGTTCGTTTAGCAGAAAATAAAGAAAAGTTATTAGCCGCAATGCCAGCCATTCAGCCAGTAAAAAAAGAAGATTTAACACGTATGGCTTCTGGATACGGTTTGCGTTCAGACCCATTTACAAAAGCTAGAAAAAAGCATAAAGGCATGGACTTTACAGCTAAAAGAGGAACGCCTGTTTATGCAACTGGTAACGGAAAAGTAAAACGTGCAGATAATAATGCTTCTGGTTATGGAAACCATATTCGCATAGATCATGGTTATGGATATCTGACTTTGTATGCACATTTAAGTAAGTACAATGTAAAAAAAGGACAGCGTGTAAAACGTGGTGACCTTATTGGTTTTGTAGGTAATACGGGGCGCTCTCAAGCACCCCATTTACATTACGAAGTACATAAAAACGGAACCGCCATTAACCCAATTAATTTTTACTACGGAAACTTATCACCAGAAGAATTTGCTGCCATGCAAAAAGCAGCACAACAAGAAGGACAATCTCTAGACTAATGCATGTAAACTTACCAGAAAGAAGATATTATAAAATTGGCGAAGTAGCCAAAGCTTTTGCTGTAAATACCTCTTTAATTCGGTTTTGGGAAAACGAATTTTCAATTTTAAAACCCAAGAAAAATAAAAAGGGGAACAGAATGTTTACCCAACAAGACATTAAAAACTTAGAACTGATCTATAATTTGGTTAAAGAACGTGGCTTTACATTAGATGGTGCTAAGAAAAAAATGAAGCAAAATTTTAACAATGTTAAAAATAATCACGATATTATAAGCCGATTACAAGGAATCAAAAGTGAATTAATTAATATTAAAAACCAACTAGAATGAAAAAGTTATTAGTCCCAATTATTGTATTAGCCCTTATTGCATTTGCAATCTTTAAATGGGGAGTCGGTATTAACAATACAATTATTGAAAAAGAAGGAAAATCTGTAGCACAGTGGGCAAACGTTGAGAGTGCTTACCAAAGAAGAGCAGATTTAATACCAAACCTAGTTAACACTGTTAAAGGGTATGCAGAGCACGAAAAAAGCACCTTAGAAGCAGTGATTAAAGCAAGAGCAGAAGCTACCAAAACCACTATCAATGCAGGCGAATTAACACCAGAAAAAATGGCTGCTTTTCAAAAAGCACAAGAAGGCTTAAGTGGTGCGTTGTCTAGATTGTTAGTTTCTGTAGAACGTTATCCAGATTTAAAAGCCAATCAAAACTTTTTAGAATTACAAAGCCAATTAGAAGGTACCGAAAACAGAATCAATACCGAGCGAAACCGCTTTAATAAAATGGCAGGTGATTATAATATTTATATTGCAAAATTCCCGATCAACCTTGTTGCTAACTTTATCAATAAAAAAGCCTTGAGTTTATTTAAAAGTGCACAAGGAAGTGATAAAGCACCAAAAGTAGAATTTTAATCAGCAACTATTTGAATGTCAAAGGTTGAAGATTTTTTAACGTCAAAAGAAGAGCAAGCTATCATAGCAGCAATACGCGTAGCAGAACAGCATACTTCTGGAGAAATACGGGTGCATTTAGAACCAAGTACAGAAAAGCCCTCTTTAGAAAGAGCTAAAGAGGTTTTCTGTTTTCTAAAAATGGACGAAACCGTATTGCAAAACGGTGTGCTTTTCTATGTAGCTGTAGATAACAAGCAATTTGCCGTAATTGGCGGTAAGGGCATTGATAAAAAAGTGCCTTCAAATTTTTGGAACAGTATTAAAGACCGCGTAATTTCAGAATTTTCAAAAGGAAATTATAAAATAGGATTAACCGCAGGCATTCAAGAGACAGGTAAAAAATTAAAAGCATATTTCCCGATTGAATCAACAGATACCAATGAGCTAAGCAATGAGATTTCTAAAGGATAATAAAGCCGTTTTTAAAAGAATATTACTTGCTATTATTTTAATTAGTAACGTTGTTGGTTACGCGCAATTAGATATTCCGAAGTTACCAAGCAAAGCAACAGCTGTATACGATAAGGCACATTTGTTAAATGCTTTAGAAGCGCAAGCCCTCGAAAAAAAGTTAATCCAATATGCAGATTCTACTTCCACGCAAATAGTTGTTGTTACCATCAATACTTTAAATGGTGAAAATATAGCTTTATATGCTACCGAATGGGCTCATAAATGGGGCATTGGTCAAAAAGATAAAGACAACGGCATTTTATTATTGGTGGCAAAAAAAGACCGAAAAGTTACCATTCGTACAGGTTATGGCGTAGAACATTTATTAACAGATGCCTTGTCTAGTAGAATTATTAGAAAAATTATTACACCAGCATTTAAACGAGGTAAGTTTTACAAAGGCATAGATGAAGCTACTTCTGCCATCATATCAATAATGAATGGTGAATACACAGAAACACGAGATTTTAGCAATAGTGACGGTATTCCTTTGCCGGTTATCTTATTTTTTATCTTCTTTATTTTAATCATTGTTTTATCCATTAGAAATGGCGGAAATAGTGGAGGAGGTAGAATGTACAGAAGAAATTCAACCGCAGGAAACATTTTAGAAACGATTATTTTAAGCAGACAAGGACGTGGTGGAAGCTTCGGAAGTGGCGGTTTTGGAGGTGGTTTTGGTGGAAGCTCTGGTGGAGGTTTTGGAAGCGGTGGTTTCGGGGGTGGTTTTGGTGGCGGCGGTTTTGGCGGTGGTGGCGCTTCTGGTGGATGGTGATAGTTGGTTGAAAATTATTATATGTGAACTATTGAATTACCTTCTAATATTGTATTTATCAAGCGTTAGGTAATATAAAAAAAATAGTAGTCCGTCTAAAGACCTAAGATCGTTTCACTATTAGACAAAAGATAAAAGATTTGATTGTAACTATACCATAAACAGTTATTTGAAAATTATGGTTATTGTTAGATAAAATAAAAAACAGAAAAAGCAAGGTGTCTATTTAAAAAAGCTCTTAGAACCTCTATTAAACATAACTTTTTAGAGTTTTTATAAATTTTAATCGGACAACAAGTAAAAAATGAAAGCACACAATTTAATATTTGCAATTATATTGGTAGTTATATCTTGTAATTCTTTTCCTCAAAAAACGAAACCTAATAATACATTATCAATAACATATAAATTGGATGTAAAAATTATTTCTGACAGTATTCCTACTTACGTCTCTAATTATTTATTACAAAAATTTGGGGATAGTTTAAAAATATTAATAAATAAGGATGGAAGCATACGTTTTGATTATTTCGGAAATGGTAAAAATGGATATGAATTTAACTTATATGACATCAAAACAAACCATTATTATGCAAAATGGAAAAATAATGACACAATTTACCATTACAATGTAAATTCGAATACTTTGAAATTAATAGAACGGAAAAAACTGAAACCCCAAAAAGTAAACTCTTTAGATTGTCAAGTATTAAAATATAAAGCTGTTGACTCTCTACATCCTAATTATATTGTCAATCAAACTTTTTATTACAATAAGGGTATTTTGAAAATAACCCCAGAAACTTATAAACATTTTAAAGAATTTTATTTTTATGATTTTTTAAATGAATCTGAATGTATGTATGTAAAAAAAATAATTGAAATGCCCGAATACAGATTAACCTATGCTCTTATGAATTATAAACGAAATGTAAAATTAAATTCTAATGCATTTAAGATACCGAACGATTTGCCTCTTAAAGAATTCTAATAATACCTCAACAATTTGTATAGTTAATGACTTCTAATTGATAAACTCAACGAAAACTACTTTAAGAAACTAGATGTTTTTTAGTTTTAAGATTATATTAATTTTAACTGTTGCATAGATTAATTTATTTTTTTCTAAAATAAATTGTAATTGGTACACCGTTAAAATTATAGACTTCGCGTAATTTGTTTTCTAAAAAACGTCTGTACGGGTCTCGCACATATTGTGGTAAATTACAGAAAAAGGCAAACTGAGGTGTAGGTGTAGGTAGTTGCATACAATACTTAATTTTTACATACTTCCCTTTAATTGCTGGCGGTGGATAGTTGTTGATAATCTCTAGCATTGTATCATTAAACTTACTGGTTGCAATGCGATTTTTTCTATTATTGTAGACTTCTACAGCTGTTTCTATGGCTTTAAAAATACGCTGTTTAGTCAAAGCAGAAATAAAGACAATAGGCACATCTGTAAAGGGTGCAATTTCTTGGCGAATTAAAGTTTCAAATTGCTTTACGGTATTGGTTTCTTTTTCTACCAAATCCCATTTATTGACAAGAATAACCATGCCTTTTCGATTTTTTTCTGCCAACCAAAAAATATTTTGATCCTGACCCTCAAACCCACGTGTGGCATCTAATACTAAAATTGCAACATCACAATATTCTATAGCGCGCACGGCACGCATTACAGAGTAAAATTCTAAATCTTCTTTTACTTTTGATTTTTTACGAATACCAGCGGTATCTACCAAATTAAAATCAAAACCAAAACGATTGTATTTGGTATCAATAGAATCGCGCGTAGTACCAGCAATGTCTGTCACAATATTTCTATCGGTACCAATCAAGGCATTAATAAATGAAGATTTTCCGGCATTTGGTCTTCCTACAACCGCAAAACGAGGCAGTTCATTTTCGGTGTTTTCTTCTTCGGTTTCTTCAGGAATTTCTTTTACAAGAGCATCTAGTAATTCTCCTGTTCCGCTTCCGTTGATAGATGAAATGGTATAGTAATCACCTAAACCAAGATTGTAAAATTCTACCGCATCTGCAGCACGCATGGCGTTATCTACTTTGTTAATGGTTAAAAAAACCGGTTTTTTCACCTTCCGAAGTAAATTGGCAACTTCTTGATCCATGCCAGTGATACCTTCTGTAACATCTACTACAAAAATAATGATATCAGCCTCATCTAGTGCTAGTTGCACTTGTTTACGTATTTCTGCTTCAAAAATATCATCAGAGCCTTTTACATAACCACCGGTGTCGATTAATGAAAAGTTTTTGCCATTCCAATCACTTTTTCCGTAGTGTCGATCACGAGTAACACCACTTACGGAATCTACAATGGCTTCTCTACGTTGTACAAGTCTGTTAAAAAGGGTAGATTTTCCTACATTTGGTCTTCCTACAATGGCAACAATGCTATTCATTATCTTAGAATTTTGGCAAAGGTAGTGATTCGTATTTAAAAAATATTGTAAATTTAAAGACTTAATATTTTTAACTATGCCAACAGAAAAAAAAAATAGTGATGTTTTTTTGCGTCCACGTTTTTCTATAGAATGCAATCAACCACAGGATGCCATTTTAAAAAAATTTCAAGAAAATTTAAAATCTGGCGATTGTTTGTATTGTAGTAAGATTGTAGGTGAGCATATTTTTATAGATGTTCCAAAAGAAAAAGCGCATTTTTGGTCGCCACAATTACATATAGAAATAGAAGAAATGCCAGGGGACAAAACTGTTGTTAAAGGGCTTTTTGGTCCAAAGCCTCAGGTTTGGACGCTTTTTATGTTTGTACATTTTATTTTAGGCATTGCTTTTTTAAGTTTTGCAATGATGGCGTATTCTAAATGGTCTTTAAAGAGCAATTACACATTTGCTTTGACAATGGTCATTGTAATACCAATTATTTGGATTTTCTTATACTTTTTAGGGCAGATGGGTAAAAAAAGCAGTAAAAATCAAATGGAAGCTTTGCATGATTTTATGTGGAACACCTTAGAAAAAGGGAAAAACAATTAATCTTTATATCCAAAACGACGTAGCATATTGTTATTGCTTCGCCAGTTTTTGTTGACTTTGACATAGAGTTCTAGGTAGATTTTTTTTCCGAAGAATTTTTCTAAATCTTTTCTAGCTTCTACGCCAACACGTTTAAGTGCGCTGCCTTTATGCCCAATTATAATACCTTTTTGTGAGTCGCGTTCTACCATAATAACGGCGCGCATTTTTATTTTTTTTGCATCTTCAAAAAACTCTTCGGTATCTATTTCTACCGAATAAGGGATTTCTTTTTTATAGAATAAAAGTATTTTTTCGCGTATGGTTTCATTCACAAAAAAACGTTCGGGTTTATCTGTTAAAGCATCTTTTGGGTAAAATGCTGGTGAAACAGGTAGCAATTCTATAATGCGCTGAAAAACTTCTTGTACATTAAAATTTTCTAACGCTGCAATGGCATATATTTCTGCGTTTGGTACTTGTTGTTTCCAAAAGGCTATTTTTTCAACAACTTCTTCTTGGTTAGAAGTATCAATTTTATTGATTAATAGTAAAACAGGTATTTTAGCGTTGGTTATTTTCTTAAAAAAAGCTTCGTCTTTTAGTTTAGTTTCGCCAACTTCTACCATATAAATTAATATGTCTGCATCTTCAAAGGCAGATTTAACAAAGTCCATCATAGAAGCTTGTAGGGCATAAGCGGGTTTGATAATGCCTGGAGTATCTGATAAAATTACCTGAAAATCATCTCCATTCACAATACCCAAAATACGATGTCTCGTAGTTTGTGCTTTTGAGGTTATAATGGCTAGTTTTTCGCCCACAAAGGCATTCATAAGGGTAGATTTACCTACGTTTGGATTTCCTATAATATTTACAAAACCAGCTTTATGCGACATATATTGATTGTTTAGAGCTGCAAAGTTAGTCGTTTCTTAACAATAAGTAGCTTGAATTAATTTAAAATAAAAACTTTTATCTATTGTTTGTTTTAATTTTGTTTGTATCTTTGCAGTCCAAATCGCGGGATAGAGCAGTAGGTAGCTCGTCGGGCTCATAACCCGAAGGTCACAGGTTCGAGTCCTGTTCCCGCTACTAAGTAAAAACCCTTTCAGCAATGAGAGGGTTTTTTTATGGGGTAAATTATGATATTAAGGATTTGTAAGATTTACTTACTAGAAAAAAAAATAAAAACTATTTTTTTAACTCGAGTTTTTCAGCAAAATAATCACAAAAATCAAGCATTGTATCGCTCATTTTATCATCATTGGTGGCACGTCTAAAAGAGCTTGCCATAGACACCAAAGTTTGGTGGTAAAACTGTTTCATGTCATCTAGCGGCATGTCTTTGGTCCACAAATCCATACGCAGGGTTTCTTGATCTTGATTGTCCCAAACAGAAATCATAATCGCTTTTGACTCTTTATTGTCAATACTGCCATCTTGGGCAGACCAGTTTATTGCTTCGGGTACTTTATTTTCATCTAGTCCTACTATAAATTCTATTTTAGAAGTGTGTTTAATTGCCATGCTTATTTTTTTGGTTTGTATCTTGATTTTTTAAAGATAGTATTTGCCTTTGCGCGTAATAAATCTTCTACACTAGCACCTGTAACCTTCATATAACGTTGTACCATTTGCCAACCTATATAAACGCCAACACGACCCGGAGAATCTGCATCATTGCTCAAATAAAATTTAGAAAAAGGCGCATCTTTAATAAAGCGCAAAGATAGGTCTTGATCGGTACTAAACAATAATTTATTTTCAATAAAATAACGCCAAATTTCTTGTTCATTATTTTCTATCCATTGCATTTTTTTTGCGCTATAGCCCATTTTTTCTTGATTAGACAGTGTAGGTAAAAAAATAGCTGTTAAATACATGCGTTTACCTTGCGCAACCATTTTTTCTAAAAATGTACGCTTTGTTGTTATGGGCATTATTTTATCTATAATTTTATTTGCCACATCTACCATTAAATGCGATTTGTCAAAATTATGCGCAATATACTTTGGAAAACTATTATACAATGTGTTTTTTCTACCTAAATATGCGTCTAAAGATATAAAAAGCATCTCATTTGCATAGGTTACGTTGGTGGTGTAATCTAAGGTTAGTAAGGTAATTATTTTGGGTTCTTTAAACTTCGGAAAGTAATATTTTATATGTTTAAACAAAGCTTCAAATTGTTTTTTTTCGGTTTTTAAATCGCCTAAAACCTGTTGTGCTTCTTTAAACAAAGCTTGTTCTTCCGTATCATGAATGCGTTGTAACCAAATGCTATCATGGGTTTGCTTCGGAAATAAAAAAGGATATTTTTCTTTTATCTTCGGAAGGTTTTCTGGTGTTGCCGTATAAAAAGCTTCATCAAAACGATCTACAATAACTTTGGCTTCTATACCCGAAACATCAACGTCTTTTTTAGAATCGTTTGTGCAGGCAATCAAAAAAAGCAACGTAAAAAGAGGTAAAAATTTATGCATAAAAAACTGTATATTTACTAACTTATTTACAGAACGACAAAAATACTAAAATAGTTTCTTATGAAAGTTGAAAAAGTGACCAAACATATTGTTACTTGGTTAAAAGACTATGCAACCAATGCAAAAGTAAAGGGTTTTGTTATCGGAATTTCTGGCGGAATAGATTCTGCCTTAACTTCAACACTATGTGCCATGACTGGTTTTCCTGTTTTATGTCTAGAAATGCCCATTCACCAAGCACAAAGTCAGGTAACTAGAGCAGAAGCGCATATTGCACAACTTAAAAAACGTTTTCCGAAGGTAACATCACAACGCGTAGATTTAACAGCTACTTTTGAAGCCTTTAAAAAGAGTGTCACTACCATTGACAATAAAGCAGCGGTTGATTTGTCATTGGCAAATACACGCGCAAGGTTAAGAATGACTACTTTGTATTACCATGCAGGACTACAAGGTTTTTTAGTGGCAGGTACTGGCAATAAAGTAGAAGATTTTGGTGTCGGTTTTTTTACTAAATACGGTGATGGTGGTGTAGATTTGAGTCCGATAGCAGATTTGTTAAAAAGTGAAGTTTACCAACTAGCAAAATATGTTGAGGTACCAACATCCATTCAAAAAGCACAACCTACCGATGGTTTATTTGGAGATAGTAGAACCGACGAAGATCAAATAGGTGCTAGTTATGACGAACTAGAATGGGCAATGCAACAAGCAGCTAAAGGTAAAACAGAAAATGATTTTTCTGACCGAAAACAAACAGTATTTAAGATTTATCAACAGAGAAATCGTGCTAACAAGCATAAAATGGAGGCTATTCCTGTTTGTATTATTCCAAAGGAGCTAAAATAAAAAAGACAGTTTATAAAGATATAAACTGTCTTCTATTGTTTCATCAAAAAATACGTTGGGGGGAAATTCTTTTTTGATTTGAAACAATGAATAGACTTCAAAGATAGTTTGAAAGTACTCTTTTTACAATAGTTGTTTTCATTGAAATTAATAGCTAGCGGTTTTCGCTATTTTTAATATTTCTATTTTTTAATTGAAAAACGTATCTTTGAAATATTCTAAATAATTATTCTATGCGATTATTCATCTTATTATTCAGTTTTTGTATGATTACACCGACTTACTCTCAAATGTTTTCTAAAAAAGAACCTTTTGCACATACTTTTTCTATTGTAGCACGTGATTCTATTACAGGTGAAATGGGCGCCGCTGTACAATCACATTGGTTTAGCGTTGGTAGTTTGGTTATTTACGGTAAAGCAGGCGTTGGTGTTGTAGCAACACAGTCTTTTATAAACCCTAGTTACGGTCCAAAAGGATTGGCCTTGATGCAACAAGGGCTTTCGCCACAACAAGCATTAAATGTTTTATTACAAAATGATAAAGGAGAAGCCGTACGACAAGTAGCTATGTTAGATAAAGACGGAAATGTAGCTACACATACTGGTAGCTCTTGTATTTTACATGCAGGTCACCGACAAGGAAAAAATTTTTCTGTACAAGCCAATATGATGCTTACGAATACTGTGTGGGATGCCATGGCGACTGCTTTTGAAACTACCAAAGGAAACTTAGCAGAACGCATGTATGCTGCTATGCAAGCTGCTCAAAAAGAAGGTGGAGATATTAGAGGTAAACAGTCGGCAGCAATGCTTATAGTAAAACCAGAAAGTACAGGTAATTCATGGCAAGATACAGTTTTAGAACTCCGTATAGAAGATCATAAAAATCCTGTAAAAGAATTGGGAAGACTTATTAAACTACACAAAGCGTATAGCTATATGAATTTGGGTGATTTAGCCATGGAAGATGGTAAAACCAGCTTAGCAGAGCAATTGTATTTAAGCGCGCAAAACATGTTTCCTGATAATTTAGAAATGAAATATTGGTATGCTATTAACTTGATTAACAATAAAGATCTTAAAAAAGCAAAACCTATTTTAAAAAGTATCTTTAAGAAAGATAAAAATTGGCAAACATTATTGCCAAGACTTTATAAAAGCAAATTATTAATGGTTACTGATAAAGAGCTAAAAAAATTAATGAAGCTTTAGACTAAACCACACGCTGTAACCTATCATATAAAAGTTGTTTTAATTGTGTGTAATTCACAACTTCTTCTAAAGAAGGTCTGCTGTTTTCTGCTGAAGATAATTCGCTTACAAGCGTATTTATTTTTTTTTCGATCAGTACTCTTCTTAAGTTGTAAATAGCGTCTAAAACCAATTTAGAAAGCGTTGCTTTTTTGTCTTTTACAATGATATTTTTACGTTCCCAATCGCTTAAGGAGTACTTTTCGTCTTCCATTAAAATATCGGTTACTAAATTAGAAATAACGGTATTTTCATGCTGCACAAAGATGTCTGTATCAACTTTTTCTTGCTGATTTATTTGGGTAATAATTTCATAATACAAAGCCTGAAACTTTTGGTCTGTAAATTCTATTTCGTCATCATGCAATTGCAAATAGATTTCTTTTGCTACGGTATTGGTAAATTTCACTTTTTCTAAAGTAATGCTGTCTTCATTGGTTTGTTCTTCCGAAGCAACAAAATCAATAAAATCTACAGTATCATTTCCGTAGAGTATTAAAATTTTTAAAAGCTCTAACTCATATTTCTTAAGTTCATCAATGTCGACTTTTTGTGTGGGTTGCTCTTTAATGACTTCAAAAGAAGGTTGACGAATTGGTTTTCGTGCATCATCTCGCTGGTTTTTTTTAAGAAGTTGCGCCAATTCATTAAACAAAACATTTTCTGAAATATGCATAATAGTTGCACACTCTTGTATATAGACTTCTTGCTGTATACGGTCTGGAATTTTGGAAATACTGACTACAATATCTCGAATTAGACCTGCCTTTTTTATTGGATCATTTTTTGCGTCTTCTAGCAATAAAGACACTTTAAAATTGATAAAATCTTGGGTGTTTTCTGCTAAATGAGCTTTCAATGCTTCTGGAGTAACGCTTTTAGCAAAGCTATCTGGATCTTCACCTTCTGGAAACAACAGCACTTTTACATTCATGCCTTGTTCTAAAATCAAGTCGATTCCACGAATTGAAGCTCTAATACCTGCTGCATCACCATCAAATAGAATGGTAATGTTTTTAGTAAGTCTATTAATAAGTCTAATTTGGTCACTAGTTAAAGCCGTTCCAGAAGAAGCAACTACATTTTCTACACCTGCTTGTGACATAGAAATAACGTCTGTATAGCCTTCTACCAAATAACAATTATCTTCTTTGGCAATGCTTTGTTTGGCATGTTTGATACCGTAAAGTATTTTGCTTTTATGGTAAATATCACTTTCTGGCGAGTTTAAATATTTGGCGGCTTTTTTATCATTTGTTAAAATGCGTCCACCAAATCCTAACACACGTCCGCTCATACTATGGATAGGGAATAGCACTCTGCCTTTAAAACGGTCAAAGGTTTTGGCACCGCCCTCTTTTACAATTGTTAAGCCTGTTTTTTCTAAAAAATCAAGTTCGTAGCCATTTTTTAGTGCTGTTTTGGTAAAGGCATCCCAATTATTTAAATTGTATCCTAAACCAAAACGTTTGATGGTTGCATCTGTAAAGCCACGTTCTTTAAAATAACTAAGTCCAATAGCTTTTCCTTCTTCAGAATTGAATAAAATATCTTGGTAATAGCTTTGTGCATATTCTGAAACGAGATACAAGCTTTCGCGTTCGTTGGCTTGTTCTTTTTGCTCTTGAGATTGCTGGGTTTCTTCTATTTCTATTTGGTACTTTTTAGCTAAATACTTAATAGCTTCTGGGTACGAATAATGCTCGTGTTCCATTAAAAAAGTAACGGCATTACCTCCTTTTCCAGAAGAAAAATCTTTCCAGATTTGCTTTACGGGCGATACCATAAAAGAAGGTGATTTTTCATCACTAAAAGGACTTAGCCCTTTTAAGTTGCTACCAGATTTTTTTAGCTGAACAAATTCTCCAATGACCTCTTCTACACGTGCCGCTTCAAAAACTTTCTCTATGGTGTTTCTAGAAATCATGTATTGATTAAGTAAATAGTTTTCTGTTTTTGCAGCAACAACAATTTTGTTTAGACATTCTTTGTTACTGAATGTAAACTAGCCACAAGGTTTTAAAATTACGAAACTGCTTTTAGCTTTTTAATAGTAGATTTAGACAGTTTATCTTCGGCATATTTTTTTGTTACTTTTAGTTCTGTAATATCAGATCCTGGTAATTCAAACATGGCATCTGTTAAAATAGCTTCGCATAAAGAGCGTAATCCTCTTGCGCCTAATTTGTATTCTACGGCTTTTTCTACAATAAATTGCAATGCTTTTTCATTGATAGAAAAATCGATTCCATCAATGGCAAATAATTTTTTATATTGTTTAATAATGGCATTTTTTGGCTCTGTTAAAATTGCTCTTAGTGTATGCTCATCTAGAGGATTCATATAGGTAAGTGCCGGCAAACGACCAATAATTTCGGGTATTAAACCAAACCTTTTTAAATCTGAAGGTACAATGTATTGTAGTAAATTTTCTTCGTCTATTTTGTCTTCACTAATAGAGGCGCTATACCCAACAGCTTGTCTATTTAGTCTTTTACTGATGACTTTATCAATACCAGAAAATGCACCTGCAGCTACAAATAAAATATTACGTGTATCTACTTCAATAAATTTTTGATCAGGGTGTTTGCGTCCACCTTTTGGTGGTACATTTACTACAGAACCTTCTAATAATTTTAGCAATGCTTGCTGCACACCTTCTCCAGAGACGTCTCTTGTTATAGAAGGGTTATCTCCTTTACGTGCAATTTTATCTATTTCATCAATAAATACAATACCACGTTCTGCTTTTTTAACATCGTATTCTGCTGCTTGCAATAAACGTGTTAAGATAGTTTCTACGTCTTCGCCTACATAACCTGCTTCTGTTAAGACGGTTGCATCTACTATTGCAAAGGGTACATTTAACATTTTTGCAATGGTTCTGGCAATGAGTGTTTTACCAGTGCCTGTTTCGCCTACTAAAATAATATTCGATTTTTCGATTTCGACATCGTTATTTTCTACTGTTGGTGTTTGTAACAAACGTTTGTAGTGATTGTAAACTGCAACAGACATAACGCGTTTGGCTTGGTTTTGACCAATCATGTATTGGTCTATAAATTCTTTTATTTCGCGTGGTTTTTTTAGGGTAAGCTCTTCAGAAAAAGAATCTCCTGTTTTTTGGGTAATTTCTTCTAAAACAATACCATGTGCTTGCTCAATACATTTGTCGCAAATATGAGCATCTAGACCCGCAATAAGTAAGTCGGTCTCTGGTTTTTTCCTTCCGCAGAAAGAACAGTGTAAAATTTCTTCTTTTGCCATTATTTTTTACGTTCTAACACTTCATCTATCATACCATAAGCTTTTGCTTCTTGGGCAGTCATCCAATAATCTCTATCAGAATCATCATGTACTTTTTCTATAGATTGCCCAGAGTGTTTTGAGATGATTTGGTATAATTCGTCTTTTAATTTTAAAATTTCGCGCGCTGTAATTTCAATATCGCTTGCTTGTCCAGAAGCGCCACCTAAGGGTTGGTGAATCATAATTCTAGAATGTGGCAAGGCAGATCTTTTTCCTTTTTCTCCTGCACACATCAACACAGCGCCCATAGATGCTGCCATACCTGTACAAATGGTGTTTATTTCTGGTTTTATAAATTGCATAGTGTCATATATACCTAAGCCAGCATACACACCACCACCGGGTGAATTTAAATAAATAGAAATGTCTTTAGAGCTATCTACACTTTCTAAAAACAACAATTGCGCTTGTATAATATTGGCAACATGAGAGTCGATTCCGGTACCTAAAAAGATAATACGATCCATCATTAAACGCGAAAACACATCCATTTGTGCTACGTTTAATTGTCGTTCTTCTATAATATAAGGCGTTACACTGCTTTGTAAATCATCGTAATGCAAGCTACTAATGCCGTGGTGTTTTGTTGCGTATTTTTTAAATTCTTTTCCGTAATCCATGGTTTTCTTTGTAATTATATTGTGTGTAAATATAAGAACAATTTATGTTTTTTTTAATGAAATACTAAATTAGCTAAGTTAAACTTTAATCCACATGGTAATAAGGTCAAAAACAACCTGTAATTGGCTTGTTTTTATAGCGTTATTAAAAGAATAATTATTATCTTTCTAGCATGAAATGCACGCTTTGTAATGGCGCAACAACCCCTTTTTGTAATACCAATAACAAGCACTATTTTAAATGTCTGGTGTGTGATGCTGTTTTGTTAGATTCTCAATTTTTTATTACTGCTGAAGCCGAAAAAAAACGGTATCAATTACATCAAAATAATATTGAAGACATAGGGTATCAACAGTTTGTAAAGCCGATTACAGATGCGGTACTTAACACTTTTAATAACACACAGAGTGGTTTAGATTTTGGTTCTGGAACAGGCCCCGTCATTACAAAAATATTACGTAAAAAGACTTTTGAGATGACCACTTACGATCCTTTTTTTGACAACAACTTAAACGCTTTAAAACAAACGTATGATTTTATTGTTTGCTGTGAGGTGATAGAGCATTTTAACAACCCCCAAAAAGAATTTATGCGCTTACGGCAACTTTTAAAGCCTAACGGAAAGATGTATTGCATGACGTCTGTCTTAAATGAAACTATTAATTTTAAAACGTGGTATTATAAAAATGATGCTACGCATGTCATTTTTTATACGCCAAAAACAGCGTATTATATTGCCAAGACTTTTGGGTTTAATAAGGTTGTAGTAAAAGGAAATTTGTTGGTATTTGGGTAATAAAAAACCCTTTCTAAACAGAAAGGGTTTTAAAATTAAAATACTAATTTGTTATTTGTACACTTCTTTTACAAAGGCTTCATAAGTAAGTTCTTTTGTTTTAAAAGTCATGTTTTCTTTGTAAAAATCTAATAGTTTTTTACTCATTAATTGGTCTGCCAAGCGTTTTGATTCTTCTTGATTTTGCAATACACGGTTTGCAATATCATCCAATTCTTTTTCTTCTGGATTTAAATTGCCATACTGTGCCATTTGCGCTTTGATAAATTCTTTTGCGTATTCTTTTAATTCTTCTATTTGTATTTGAAGGTTGTTGTCTTTAATAATTTTACCTTCTATTAATTGGTAACGCAATCCTTTTTCAGAACGATCAAATTCTTCGGTTGCTTGATCTGGTGTCATTGGGTTTTCTCCTGCAACTGCTAACCATTTTTTTAAGAATGTAGCTGGTAAATCAAATTTAGTATTTTCTACTAAGTATTCTGTAATATTATTTAACAACGATTGGTCTGCTTGGGTTGCAAACTGCTTTTCTGCATCTTCTGCAATTAGTTTACGCAATTCTTTTTCGTCTTTAACTTTATCTTTTCCAAAAACTTTATCAAATAGGTCTTGATTGATTGCTGCTAATTCTGTTGCGTTTATTTCTTCGATTGCAAAAGAAGCGTCTATGTCTAAATCATGAATTTCATCATGACTTAAACCAAAGGCACCCATTAATTTATGTGCATCATCAAAAAGATCTTTTGATTTAAAAACAACGGTGTCTCCTGCTTTTTTTCCTTTTACAATTTTCTGGCTTTTCTTTGTTAAATCATCAAAAGCAATAGTAGATTTTTTATCTAGCTCTGTTGCTTCATTGGTAAATGTGCCAACAAGCATAGTGCCTTTGTCTGCTGCATCTTTTGAAACAATTTTTCCGAAGCGTGCACGGATGTTTGCTACTTCTTTATCTATTAGCGCATCATCTGCTACAATTTTATAAGCCGTAATTTTCTTTTTTGCATCTAACTTCACATCGAAAGCTGGCGCTAATCCTAATTCAAATTCAAAAGCATAATCTTCTGCATCCCAAGAAAAATCATCTTGTATTTTTGGCAATGGATTGCCTAAAATATCTAACTTTTCTTCTACTAAAAAGTTATTTAAAGAATCTTGCAACAACTTGTTAACTTCGTCTATCATTACAGATTTTCCGTATTGTTTTTTTACCAATCCCATAGGTACATGTCCTTTTCTAAATCCTGGAATGTTGGCCTTTTTACGGTAATCTTGTAAAATTTCTGCGACTTTGTCTTTATAGTCTTCCGAAGTAATTTCTACTTTAACTACGGCATTTAATGCATCAATATTTTCTTTTGTAATATTCATTGATTGGATGTTTTCTTTATTTTAAGGGTGCAAAAATACTATATTTTTTACAACCTTCAAAGGTTAATCACTTCAAATTCAAGTGTTTTTCTAATTTTCTATTCTTTTGTTGGTTGGCTCTTTTAAGAATATGTATAAAACTGATTGTAAGCCAGATAGTAAAATACTAAACAGCAATGCTGTAAAAAAACCATTAACGGCAAAGCCTTCTAGCAAATGGTCTGCCATTAAAATGATAAGGGCATTGATGACTAATAAAAAGCCGCCTAGACTTACAATGGTTAAGGGCAATGTAAAAAAGATCATGAGTGGTCTTATAAAAATACGTAAGATTCCTAAAACAAGGGCGACACCCAAGGCAGAACCAATGCCGTTTGTTAAATGTACGCTTGGCAATAGTGTTGCAATGATTAAAACAGCTAAGGAGGTTGCTATAATTCTGATTATCATTTTCATTTGTAGTTGTTTTACAAGTTTAAAGGCGATAATGATGCCAAACTATGATTGGCTTAAAAAGCTGACAACATAGTCGTAAAAATCGGTTGGGTTTTCTGCATGTAACCAATGACCTGCATTTTTGACAGTTTTTACGGTTGCTTTTGTAAAATGTGCTTGAATTAATGCCACATCATTTTGCGAGATATAACCAGAATTTTCTCCTTTTAAAAAGAGTGTTGGTTTTTCAAAAATGCTCATAGTGGGTAAAGCAACGCCTATTTCATCATAATTGTCTGTAAGACTTTGTAAATGCATTCTAAAGGCAAGTTCGCCTTTGTTTTTCCAATACACATTTTTAAGTAAAAACTGACGAATTCCGTATGTTGGAATGTATTTTTCTATAACAGATTCTACTTCTTTCCTGCTTTTTTGAATGTTAAAATCTACTGCATTTAGTGCTTCTAAAATAACTTGATGGTGTGGTGGGTAATTACGTGGTGCAATGTCTGCTATGATTAATTTTTGTAATAAATTTGGATGTGAAACGGCAAAAAGCATGGCTACTTTTCCGCCCATAGAATGCCCTAAAATAATAGCATTTTCTAGTTGATAATGCTGTATGTAATTATGAATGTCTTCTACTAGTAATTCTAAATCAAAGGCTTCTGAATGAAAACTACGCCCGTGATTGCGTTGGTCTACTAGATGTACTTGGTAATTTTCAGAAAATTTTTTACCCAAAGTTTTCCAGTTATCACTCATACCTAAAAAACCATGTAAAATGATAAATGGCTGCCCATTGCCTAGTATTTTTGAATGCAGTATTTCTGCCATCTTATTTGTTTAATTTATAAAGATACATGTTTACAACATTTTCTAATCCAAGATACAAAGATTCAGAAATAAGTGCGTGCCCAATAGAAACTTCTAAAAGATTTGGAATTTCTTTTGCAAAAAATTCAATATTATCTAAGCTTAAATCATGACCTGCATTTAAGCCCAAGCCTATTTTAGAAGCAAACATAGCCGCTTCTACATACGGCTTAATAGCATTTTTATTTCTCAAAGCGTATTGTGAGGCAAAATCTTCGGTGTATAATTCTATTCTATTGGCACCTGTTTTTGCAGCCGCTTCTATTAGAGGCAAATCAGCATCCATAAATATAGAAGTACGAATGCCGTTGGCATTAAATTCTGAAATTACTTCTTTTAAGAAATCTTGATTGGTAATGGTGTCCCAGCCAGCATTAGAAGTCAAAGCATCTATAGCATCTGGCACCAAAGTGACTTGCGTTGGTTTTATTTTTAAAACCATTTCTACAAATTTTGGTATTGGGTTGCCTTCTATATTGTATTCTGTTGTGATAATCTTTTTTAAATCATAAGCATCTTGGTATTTTATATGACGCTCATCTGGCCTTGGATGCACTGTAATACCATTTGCACCAAAAGATTCTATATCTGCAGCAACGTTTAATAAATTTGGTGTATTACCACCTCTAGAATTACGTAAAGTTGCAATTTTATTAATATTTACGCTTAATTTTGTCATTCATTGGTTGTTTAAGTTGACAAATTTACGGGTTTTTAGCTTAATTTTGTGCACATCTTTGTATATTCGTCACACTATGAATGTTGTAGAATACATATCAAAAGACATCAATCCTTTGCATCCAGAGAGTACTATTTTGGATGCCAAATTACTCTTTAATTCGCTCACATTCTCACACTTACCCATTGTAGAAAATGGAGTTTTGTTAGGGTCAATTTCAGAAAGCGATGTACGTTCAATAGACAATGATGCCAAAAAAATGAATGCTTTTAGAAGTATTTATGCGGGTTTTATGGTATTAGAAGTGCATAATTGGATGGAAATTTTAAAAGTTTTTGCAGCCAATGAAACCACTATTGTGCCCGTATTAAATAAAAATAAAAAATATATTGGCTATTATGAATTGACCGATATTTTACATTATTTTAATGAAACCTATTTTTTACAAACACAAGGCTTTATTTTGGTTGTAGAAAAAGGATTGGCAGACTATTCTATGAGTGAAATTGCTCAAATTGTAGAATCAAATAAAGGAAAATTATTAGGCCTTTTTATATCTAGAATTAAAGGCAATACGATGCGTGTAACCGTTAAAATAGCTTCGGAAGAGATCAATGAAATCATACAAACTTTTAGACGTTATGATTACACCGTTTTGACAAAGCATAAAGAAGATTTTTTATTAGAAGACTTGAAAAATCGCTCTAATTATTTACAGAAATACCTAAACATGTAACTATGAAAATTGCTATTTATGGACAAAAATATCAAGAACAAGCAAACCATTCTATTAAAATGCTATTGGATTTACTAGCATCAAAAAATTGTGAAGTTATAATTGAAAAGCGATTTTACAATAGCTTAAAAATCCATTTACCAAATAGTAAAACATATAAAACGTTTGAAAGTTATTACCATCTTAACAATAGTTTTGACGTTATGCTTACTATTGGTGGTGACGGTACCATGCTACGTGCTGTTACATTTGTAAGAGATTTAGACATTCCGTTACTGGGTATTAACACAGGTAGACTAGGTTTTTTAGCAACTGTCTCAAAACAACATATTACAGAAGCTATTTTGCTACTTTTAAAAAAGGATTTTACCATTAAAGAGCGTACACTGCTAAGCATTTATACAAAACCAGATATACCAGAATTGTCTGAACTTAATTTTGCCCTAAACGAAGTCACCATTAGTCGAAAAAACACCACTTCTATGATTATTGTAGAAACCCATTTAAACAACGAATACCTTACCTCTTATTGGGCAGATGGTTTAATTGTATCTACACCAACAGGCTCTACAGGTTACTCTTTAAGTTGCGGTGGTCCCGTAATTGTACCAGAAGCTAAAAACTTAGTGCTTACACCCATTGCGCCGCATAATTTAAATGCAAGACCCCTTGTGATTTCTGACAATACAACAATTAAGCTAAGTGTTAGTGGAAGAGAAAAAGAAATCTTAATCTCACTAGACTCGCGTATTACCACTACCGATAATCATACGGAAATTACCATAAAGAAAACACCCTTTACCGTAAAAATGATAGAAATCAACAATCAAACCTTCCTAAAAACCCTTCGCGAAAAATTACTTTGGGGACAAGACACTAGAAACTAAGACATCTTTACAATATTTAGCTATAAAAACTGTTTATCAAAAAAGACATTATAAACACTTTAAAAAGCAAATGAAATTCATATATTTGCACGCTATTTTATTATGAAAAAAATCTTTTTAGTTTTACTAGTCATCTGTGCATCAACTGTATTAAAGGCACAAATTCATGAAGTTGGTCTATTCTTAGGAGGATCTAATTATATTGGAGATCTCGGAAGAGAAAACTATATCTACCCAAATAATCTTGCCGTTGGTGCGTTTTACAAATACAACCTCAACCCAAGAATTGCTTTAAAAGGAGCATTTACCTACTCAAATATCAAAGCCGATGATGCAGATGCAGAAAGTCCGGCCAGAAACCTTAGAAACTATAATTTTAGCAACACTATAAAAGAATTAGCGCTTGGATTAGAATTTAATTTTTTTGAATACCAACAACAGTCAGGTTATAACTATTACACACCTTATATTCTTGTAGGTATTGCAGCTAGTAATTACAATATTGTTACAAGTCAAACAACTCCGGGTCAATACAATTACAAATCAAAAACACGTCTTGTATTGCCTTTTGGATTGGGTTACAAAACCCGTTTAAAAGACAATATTGCCATTGCTTTTGAAGTAAAAGCACGCTATACTTTTAATGACGATTTAGATTATAACAATTTTGAAATCCCTGCGCTTTCGTTTGGAAATCCAAACAGCGATGATTGGTATGTCTTTAGTGGCATTTCATTAATTTATGCCTTCGGAAGAGAAGCTTGTTATGCCCCTTAATTATTTATGAATATAAAGTCTCAAATACAAGCAAGTAAAGTACCTACACATATTGCAGTCATAATGGATGGCAACGGAAGATGGGCAAAAAAACAAGGAAAAGCACGCGTGTTTGGACATAAAAATGGTGTAAAATCTGTTAGAGAAATTATAGAGACTTCTGCAGAAATAGGTGTTCGGTATTTAACCTTATACGCTTTTTCTACAGAAAATTGGAATAGACCAAAATTAGAAGTCAAAACATTGATGAGCCTTTTAGTAAGCTCACTTAAAAAAGAACTTGCATCACTTCAAAAAAATAATGTTAAGCTTCAAACTATAGGAAACCTTAAACATTTACCCGTAAAGGCACAAAAAGAAATTTCCGAAGTTACAGCAAAGACTAAAAACAATTCTAAAATTACACTTACTTTAGCATTGAGTTACGGTGCTAGAGAAGAAATTGTGCAAGCAATTCAGAAAATTTCTAAAAAAGTTGTTAATAATGCGTTAAACATTAAAGAAATTGACGAAAAAATTATAAATAATCATTTATATACATTTACTTTGCCCGACGTTGATTTGCTCATAAGAACAAGTGGCGAAAAACGTATTAGCAATTTCCTTTTATGGCAAATTGCATATGCCGAATTATACTTTACAGAAGTACTTTGGCCAGATTTTAGAAAAGAACATTTATACCAAGCAATTGTTGAGTATCAAAACAGAGAACGTCGTTTTGGAAAAACAAGTGAACAAATAAAAAACAAGAATGAGTAATATTAAACGTTTTATCACCTTTATAATAATTGTATTTGTTTCAATACAAGCACAAGCACAAGCACAAGCACAAGATAGTATTCCTTTTCAAAAAGGAAAAGCTTACCAATTAGGGGGCATTGCCATTAAAGGGCTTCAGAAATATAGTGAGCAAACCGTAAGAGTTTTTGCTGGATTAAAAACAGGACAAACCATTAAAATACCTGGAGATAAATTAACCAGTGCAATTAAAAAACTATACAATACAAAACAATTTAGTAATGTGGATGTTTATGTTACTAAAGTTGTAGAAGATGTTGCTTATATAGAGTTTGATGTTGTTGAGCTTCCAGAAATTAGTACTGTTACAATAACCGGAATTAAAAAAGGAAAAGCGAAAGAACTTCAAAAAGAAGCTGGTCTTAAAAAAGGCGAAATGGTAACCGATGATTTACTTATCACTACTAAAAATTACATTCAAAACAAATATGCTAAAAGGGGCTACTTAAAAAGTAAAGTCACCATCAACACCAAAAAAGACACATCTAAAACCAATGCAGTTAAAATGTTGGTACATATAGATAACGGTGAACGTGTAAAAATTAAAAAGATCAATTTTAGCGGAAATAAAGCATTTAAAAGTAAAAAATTACGCAAGGCCATGTCAAATACAAAGCAAAAAATGACAGGTCGTTTTTGGAAAAAATCAAAATATTTAGAAGAAGATTACCAAGCAGATTTAGAAAGTATTATAGACGTTTATAGTGAAAAAGGCTATCGTGATGCAAGAATTGTAGATGAGCAATTATCATGGAATCAAGATAATACAATCAATTTAGATATTACAGTAAGCGAAGGTAAAAAATATTATTTTGGAGATATTAAATTTATTGGTAACAGTTTGTTTACCGATGCACAGCTGCAACGTTTTTTACGTATCGAAAAAGGAGACATATACAATGCTAAAGTATTAAAAGAGCGTGTTAATGGAGATAACTCTCCAGACTCTCAAGACATAAACACAACCTATTTAAATAGAGGTTATATGGCTGCAAGAGTAAACCCTGTAGAAACACGTGTAAATAAAGATTCTATAGATGTAGAAATACGAATTTTTGAAGGCTTGCCTTTTAGGTTAAAAAACGTAAGTGTAGTAGGTAACGACAAAACAAATGACCATGTTATTTACAGAGAGCTTAGAACAAAGCCAGGAAATTTATTTAGTAAAGAAGATATCATTCGTTCAATAAGAGAACTTGGGCAACTTGGATTTTTTGATGCTCAAACCATTACTCCAGATGTAAAACCGAATTACACAGATCAAACTGCAGATATAGAATATGCTGTCACAGAAAAAGGATCTAGCCAAATAGAATTACAAGGTGGTTATGGAGGTAACGCATTTATTGGCACATTAGGGCTTACTTTTAACAACTTTTCTATCCGTAATATTTTTAATAAAAAGGCGTATAAGCCTTTACCTATGGGAGATGGGCAAGCACTATCATTAAGGATACAAAAAAGTAAATACTATAGTACATATAGCTTTTCTTTTACAGAACCGTGGTTAGGAGGTAAAAGACCAAAATCATTATCCTTTTCTATTTACAATTCTAAGCAATTTGCTTATGACAGAATTAGTACTAATGGAGGTGTTGATAGAAACCAACAAATAAACATTTTAGGAGCTTCTGTTGGTTTAGGACAAAGACTACAGTGGCCAGATGATTATTTTACACTTTCTCAGACAGTTAGTATTCAGCAATATAAATTAAAAAATTATAGAATTTCTACCTTTTCATTCGACAACGGTACCTCTAATAATATTGCTTACGCAATTAATTTAGGAAGAAGCTCTGCAGGACCTGGAAGAATTTTTCCGCAAAGAGGTTCAGAATTTAATGTAGGTATTAAATTAACGCCACCATATTCGTTATTTAATAAAAAAGATTACGCCAATATTTCTGACGAAGAAAAATACAATTTCTTAGAATATTACAAAGCCTCTTTTAAAGGGAAATGGTATACTCCATTATTTTCTAAGATTGTGATGATGACAAATACAGAATTTGGGTTTTTAGGCAAATACAATAACGAATTAGGAGACTCTCCTTTTGAGCGTTTTTATGTTGGTGGTGATGGTCTAGGAGCAAACCAATTTGACGGAAGAGAAACTATTGGTCTAAGAGGGTATGATCCTTTTTCTGGAAATGGAGGAGGTACTATTTATAATAAATTTACGTTAGAAATGCGTTACCCTATTACTTTAAAACCTTCTGCATCTATTTATGTACTTGGTTTTTTAGAAGGTGGTAATTCTTATACAGGTCTTAATAACCTTAATCCTTTTGATTTAAAAAGATCTGCAGGTTTAGGAATGCGAATTTTTATGCCTGCCTTTGGTTTGTTAGGAATAGACTTTGGTCATGGATTTGATGCCTTAACTCCAGGAGGCGTGAAACCAGGGTGGGGAACTCAATTTATTATCGGGAGACAATTTTAATAAAAATAGTATATTTATACAAACTTTAAAACTTGGCACGGTTTTTTCTAAATACCTTTTGAAAGATGGCAAAACAAATTTTATTTATTTTCAGTTTATTTCTAACAACCAGTTTGTTAGCACAAAAACCTCAAAAAGTAGGTTACATTGATATGCAGTATATTTTAGAAAATGTACCAGAATATGCAAATGCACAACAACAGCTAAATCAAAAAGCATCAAGATGGCAACAAAATCTTGACGCTAAACAGAAAGAGATTAATACATTAAAAGAAGAATTAGCAAATGAAAAAGCACTTTTAACAAAAGATTTAATAGAAGATCGTACAGAAGATATCGATATTAAAGAACAAGAATTTAGACGTTTGAAAAAAGCTTATTTTGGAGCAGAAGGCGATTTATTTTTACAAAGAAAGCAACTTGTAAAACCTGTTCAAGATAGAATTTACAGTGCCGTACAAGAAATAGCAAAACGTAAAAAATTTGATATTATATTTGATAAGTCTAGTGATTTAATTATGCTATATACCAATAGTAAATATGATATTAGTGAGTTGGTTATTAAAAGTATTACCAAAACAAAAAAACTAGAAACCATTCAAGATAAGCGCGCTAAGAAGAAAAAAGAAATAATAGAATTGAGCGATGCTGCTAAAGAAAAACAAAAAGAAAGAGCATCAAAAAGTGTCGCACTAAAAGAACGTATTGCTGCTCAAAAAGCAGCCAAAGCAAAAAAGAGAGCAGAAATGAAAAAGCTGATTGAAGAAAAAAGAAAAGCTAAAATTAAAGCACGAGAAGAAGCTTTGAAAAAAAGAAATCAAGAAAACGAAAAATAAATAAACACAACAAACATTAATTATAAAAATTCAAACAATGAAACAATTTAAAACACTTTTATTAATCGCAGTATTTACATTAGGGATGACATCTTTTACGCAAGCGCAGTCAAAAGTTGGTCATATTAGCACCGATGAGTTAATTGCATCTATGCCAGCTGCAAAAGCTTTAGATACAGAGCTAACAAGATTAAAAAACACGTATGACAATGATTTAAAAGCTTTAGATACAAAGTTAAAAGCCAAGTTTTCAAAATATCAAAACGAAGCCAAAACAGTATCAAAAGAAGAAAATCAAAAAAGAATGCAAGAATTGCAAACAGAAGAACAAGCTTTATATGCAGAAATGCAAAAAGCAGAACAAGAACTTGCTAAAAAAAGAAATGATAAATTAAAACCTATTGTAGAAGCAGCTCGTAAAGCAATTGCAGAAGTGGCTAAAGAAAATGGGTATCAATATGTATTAGACTCGGCTTCTTTATTAGTAGCAAATGGTACTGATTTATTACCATTGGTAAAAAAGAAATTAGGTATCTAAGAAGATATTAAAATATAATGACAAAAAACCTGAACGAATCGTTCAGGTTTTTTATTTTTGTATATGGGTAAAAACAAACAAGCCATTGGTATTTTTGATTCTGGTGTAGGAGGCACTTCTATCTGGAAAGAAATACAACAATTACTACCTAATGAAAACACCATTTATTTGGCAGATAGTAAATACGCCCCTTATGGTCAAAAGTCGAAAGAAGAAATTGTTGCCTATAGTAAAAAAAACACAGAATATCTTTTAAAAAGAGGCTGTAAAATCATCATCGTAGCGTGTAATACAGCAACAACAAATGCTATTAAAATTTTAAGAGAAACGTACGATGTTCCTTTTATAGGCATAGAACCAGCCATTAAACCAGCCGCTTTAAAAACAAAAACAAATGCGATTGGTATTTTAGCTACTAAAGGTACTTTAAGTAGTGATTTGTTTGCCAACACATCAGCTCCATTTAGAGATGATACTTTAATAATAGAACAAATTGGTGAAGGTTTGGTAGCGCTTATAGAGCAAGGAGCTATCCATTCTGATATAACAATTGATTTACTTCAGAAATATTTACAACCAATGCTAGCTAAAAATATAGATTATTTAGTTTTAGGTTGTACACATTATCCATATTTAATTCCAGAAATTCAGAAAATTATAGGTAAAAATGTAACTATTATAGATGCAGGTTTAGCTGTTGCAAAACAAACTAAAACTGTATTAAAAAAACAACAGCTACTTTCTCAAAATTGCACCAAAGGCTATCATAAGTTTTATTCAAACAAAAACCCTAAGGTGTTAAAAGAATTAGTAGGAAACAATGAACATGTAAAAGTTAGAAAATTACGTTTTTAAAAGCTTTTGTTTAAAAGGAAGCATTGATGTTTGGGCAACCAACAGCTCTTGGTGTACGGCATCCAAAATTCATTCCTAAGGTTATTTGATGATAGCCTGCATCATCAAACAAAACATCTCCAGATTGCTTGGTATAAGTGTAAGAAAACATATAGCTTTTATAATTAATACCAATAATTGGTGTAATATACTTTAGCTCTTCTACTTTATTACCATCAAAACCTTGTCTATAAGAAAAAGCTGCCCACAATTTAGCATCGGCTACATTTTTGTAAACTTTCAAATTAAAATCTGCAAATTTTTCACCGGTCTTTTCTATAACTTGTGCCATTACTGAAGGCTCTAACTGAATACTGCTTTCATTTTCACCTGAAAAATAATAGCCTAAAGTACCTACAAATCGTCTAATATTAGTTAATTCTACACCATCTCTATAAAGGTTTCTTGGGCTTGGCAATAAATTTCTTGCGGTTAAATATGCAAATAATCCTTTAAAATGGTAGGCAACAGAAATATCTGCGTTAAAATAAATTTTACTCTGATTGATATAGGTAATTGTAGGGTCTTGAATTTGAAAATTTGATTCATCTATTCTACTTTCTAAAACGGTTCCAGTAATACCAAAAGACAACTGATTGGCATCTTCAAAACGCCCCATATCAATGTGGTAAGCAAAGGTGCCAGAAATACCTGTTTGTGAATGCCAGCCATTTTTGTCATTAAAAAAAATTGCTCCAATACCCGATTTTTCACCAATTCTATTATGCACACTTAACGTTTGTAATGCTGGAGCGTCTTCTACACCTGCCCATTGTGTTCGTGCTGTTAAACGTGCTTTACCACAATTACCAATACCAGCGGCAGAAGGGTGTACTAAAAAAACATTGTCTGATAAATAATCAGAATATATAGGTAAAGTTTCTTGAGCGGTTAAAATAATGCTTCCTAAAAATAAAAATAGGACTAAAATGTTCTTTATTTTCTTCATGTTTTTTTATAAGGTCATAAAAGTACCAAAAATATTCTTTTTTACAAGTAAATAACTCTCATTTAATAAGAATAGTATAATCAAATTAGTAGATTATTATAAAAACCTATTTTAAAGGAATACTGAGAATCACTTTGGTGCCCATTGCTTTATCTAAATTTGAGTATAAATCGTGATATTCTAAATGAAAAGGATGTTTAAAATTTTTGGTGTAATTTTTTAGCCGCTCTTTGGTAAGTTGTATGCCAATAGAATCTTTTTTATGTAGTTTCTTTTTCTTAATGGCGGCTGCTTTTTTTCTGCCAATGCCATTATCAATGATGGTGATTTTTAAAAATAAATCTTTTTCTTTTTCAAAAATTAATGCAATCTCTTTACAATCTTTTTTAGAAGACAAACCGTGCCAGATAGCATTTTCTACAAAAGGTTGTACAATTAGAGAAGGCATTTTTATAGCTCCTAAATTTAATTTTTTATCGATGGTAAAAGAAGCTTTAATTTCATTTTGAAAACGAATGTTCTCTATATCAATATATAGCCGCAACGTATCTATTTCTTCTGCTAAAGAATTTTCTTTTTCGCGTGCTGCAGCCAGAATTTTTCGTATTAATTTAGAAAATTTATTTAAGTAATAAACGGCATTTTCTTTTTTATTATCTATGATGTATAATTTGATTGCATTGAGTGAGTTAAAAATAAAATGTGGATTCATTTGGCTCTGTAAAGAAGATATTTTTAAGGCCAACAATTCTTTTTCGTAAGCAAGTTTAATTTTTTCGAACTTTTCTTTCTCGGCTTTTTTGCTATACGTAATAAGATCTTCTTCTAATTGATCATGAATTTTTTGTTTTAAAACTTCATTCTCTTTTAACTGCTTTATAAGTTTTCGTTGAGATTCGTTTTTTTGGTTAAGTATTAATTTTTGTTTTTGCCCTAAACCAAGTGAAAAAATAATATTTTCTATAATTACTCCTATATAAAAAACACTATTTGCAGCATTTGTGTTTTTCAAAAACACAAAAAACTGATCTGCGTATTCCGCAATAAAAGAAGAGGCATAAAGCATAAAAGAACCTACAATAATATATTTTCGTAAAGGCATTTTGACTGCAAAAAGAGAATTATAAGCTATTGCTCCAAAGGAATATAAACTCAACCTCATTCCTTTTCTTGAAAAATCAATAAACGACTGATTCTTAGTTATTAAAACAGATAAAACGATAATTGATATAATTACAAACAGTAACTTTACAGTTCCAAAAATAAAAGAATGGCATTTTTTGGAGTAACTTCTTAAATTTAAAAAGGTAAACCCAAATACAAAATAAAAAGTATTGTAAACCCATACTATTGGCTCATGCATATCAAATAATAGCTGCTCAAAAACGGTTCTAGCTGTTGCACTTGGGTCAGCAAAAACAAACTTTGTTTGATTTATAAAAATTAAAAAAGTGTATAAACTATAAAACAAATGTACTTTGTCTTTGTGCTGAAAATATAACAAAAAGTGATATACAGACAAAACGAATAATACACCTAAAACAAAGGTTGTAAATCCGTTTTGGTGTGGGTTCGCTAGAAATATTTTAATGCTTGTATATCCAATAAATCATAAATTATTAAGCACTTTCATAAAAGATTCTTTTTTAGATCGAGAGATGGGTATAGAAGCTACTAATATAAAACCAACCGAATTATGGAAACTTCTAAAACAAATAGACTTAGAAAAATTAATTAATTAGTAGTTATGCAAAAATTAAAGGCTTCCATACTGAAAATTATTTTTATTGCAATAATACTTTTAATAACTCGTTGTGCATTATAAAAAAGTTGTCCATTGACTATAAAAATCGTATATTTAATTGAATTTCAAACAGTTAAATAGATGAACAACTTTAAAGCAAATTACGATAAAATTTTGGAAGTATTAATGTCAATTACAGAAAAA
>CAMZLD010000082.1 GCA_947311635.1 uncultured Flavobacteriaceae bacterium
AAAAAAGGTCTCGACTGCGCTCTACCAGACAATGTACATTCTTATTGCTTACAAAATCATAAAAAAGGATGCCGCTGCCATCTTTAACGCAGTTGGCATATAAACAAATATACAAAATGTTTTGGCAATTTAATAGTAGCTGTTTTGTACGCAATAAAGTTACAAATAAACATGCTTTTTTTTACTTGCACGGATTGCAAATCCGCGCTAGCGGAAAAAGAAAACATATTTTGCAAGAGTGTCGTCTTTATAAAATTATTACCACCTTTGTTTAGCTTTTTAATATGTGTTTTTATTATAAAGGAAGGTTTCACTTTAAACTTTGGAAATTTATACATCAATATTGATTACTATTCAATAGTGCTAATAACCTGAGTTCGACCTAAACTTGCAATCAAAGTTTTCAGTCTTTTTCTTAGACGAGGCGTGGCTTTGAAGGACTTTAGTTTGAAAAGACATAACGGAGTATAAGGAAAAGGCTGAAAATCCTTTGGAAAGCCATCTAAACAACAATCTTTGAACAATAAAAGCCTTAATTTAAGACTAAATCTTCGTTTTTATTGTCCAAATCTCACTATTTTTAAGGCTTCGTTGATGTAAGTTTAGGTCGAACTCAGGTTATTAAGAAAGTCTAATCTTCTGCATTTAAGATAGCCATTATTTTACCTTCTAGTTCTTCTGCTAAGTCAGGATTGTCTTTTATAAGTCCTTTTACGGCATCTCTACCTTGACCTAGTTTGGTTTCGCCATAGCTAAACCAAGATCCGCTTTTCTTTACAATACCGTATTCTACAGCTAAATCTAAAATTTCTCCTACTTTAGAAATTCCTTGACCATACATAATGTCGAATTCTGCAATTTGAAATGGCGGCGCTACTTTATTTTTTACCACTTTTACTTTGGTCATGTTTCCTATAACTTTATCACCATCTTTTATTTGTGTTCTTCTTCGAATATCTAAGCGTATAGAAGCATAAAATTTAAGTGCATTCCCTCCTGTTGTTGTTTCGGGATTTCCGAACATAACACCAATTTTTTCACGCAATTGATTGATAAAAATCACGGTACATTTTGTTTTAGAAATGCTCCCAGTAAGTTTACGTAAAGCTTGTGACATTAGACGTGCATGCAATCCCATTTTTGAGTCGCCCATTTCTCCTTCAATTTCACTTTTTGGAGTTAATGCAGCAACCGAATCAATTACTACAATATCAATAGCGCCAGAACGAATTAAATTGTCTGCAATCTCTAAAGCTTGCTCTCCATTATCTGGTTGCGAAATGATTAAATTATCAATATCAATGCCTAAATTTTGTGCATAATAACGATCAAAAGCGTGTTCTGCATCAATAAAAGCTGCGATACCTCCTGCTTTTTGAGCTTCGGCAATAGCATGTAAAGTTAATGTGGTTTTACCAGAAGATTCAGGGCCATATATTTCTATCACTCGCCCTCTTGGATAACCGCCTACGCCTAAAGCAATATCCAAGCCTAAAGAACCCGAAGAAATAGCATCTATATCCTCAACAACCACATCTCCCATTTTCATGACAGCACCTTTACCATACGTTTTATCTAACTTATCTAAAGTAAGTTGTAATGCTTTTAATTTAGCTGCTTTTTCTTTGTCTGCTGCCATAATTTTATTGTTTTTTTAAGTGTTATTAAGAATGCTAATTTACAAAAATATTATTCGTTTTTTTTTTTATTGAAACATATATTCTTAAAATACTTTACCTTTGTAGTCTTATTCTTTAATTATGAAACATTTATTAACATTCTTTTTATTAATGGTTTTCTCTTTTTCTTTTGCACAAGAAGAGGTTTTAAAAAACATGAATGGGAAAAAAGGTCAGTTTTATTTTTATTGGGGTTGGAACGAAGACGCTTTTAGCAAATCTGACATACATTTTAAGGGCGCTAATTATGACTTTACACTATATGATGTAATTGCAAAAGACCGCCAAAATAAATTTGGTTTAAATCCTCATTTTAATTTGGGTAGCATCACTATTCCGCAGTATAATTTTAGATTGGGGTATTATTTTCATGATAAATACAATATTTCTATCGGTGTTGATCATATGAAATATGTGGTAAAACAATTACAAACCGTTAATATTACAGGAAATATTAATACCGGAAGTCTCTTTGATGGTGTTTACAATAACGATGCTATCACCATACAAGAAAACTTTTTAAAATTTGAACATACCGATGGGTTGAATTACTTAAATACAGAAATAAGACGTGTAGATGATATTGCTCGTTTTAAAAAAATTGCCATTAGTCTAACTGAAGGAGCTGGTTTTGGAGTCTTATTTCCTAGAACAAACACCACCTTATTAAACAAACAGCGTTATGATGAGTTTCATGTTGCTGGATATGGATTGGGTGCTATGGTTGGTGTAAATGTTACTTTTTTTAAACACTTTTTTTTACAAAGTGAACTTAAAGGCGGTTTTATAAATATGCCAAATATTAGAACAACGATGTCAAAAACAGATACGGCAAGCCAACATTTTTTCTTTGTACAAGCCAATATTGTTTTTGGTGCTACTTTTAACTTGCTTTAAACCTGAGTTCGACCTAAACTTACATCAAAGAAGCTTTATAAATAGTGAGATTTGGACAATAAAAACGAAGATTTAGTATTAAATTAAGGCTTTTATTGTTCAAAGATTGTTGTTTAGAAGGCTTTCCAAAGGATTTCCAGCCTTTTCCTTAT
>CAMZLD010000083.1 GCA_947311635.1 uncultured Flavobacteriaceae bacterium
AACTCACGTTATTAATTAAAAACAGCTTTATCAACATGTGATAAAGCTGTTTACGATTAATGGAATAAAAAGAACGGGGGAAATTTCTTTTTAAGTTAATCACCTAAAATATACTACAAATATATAGCAGTATGATATACTGTACAATAGTTGTTTTCATTGAAATTTACTACTAGCGAAAAACACTAAATCTTCAAGGATTTTACTAACAATCTAAATAACTTACTAACTTCTCTTGGCAAGCTCAATTATTTCAAGGTTTTTAATATTCTTGCCGTCAATTTCAAAACGAAGCATAGTACGTACTTTATGAAACCCACTTTTACCACAAGCTCCGGGGTTTAAATGTAAAAGGTTTAAATCTTTATCAAATTGTACTTTTAAAATATGCGAATGCCCAGAAATAAAAAGATTAGGAGGATTTTTTTTAAGTGTCTCCCGAATACGTTGATGGTATTTTTTAGGATAACCACCAATATGCGTTATCCAAACACCAACACCTTCAATTAAAAACTTTTGATCTAAAGGAAAGGTTGCCCTTGCATTTGCATCATCAATGTTGCCATAAACTGCACGTAAAGGTTTTAATTTTTCAATAGCATCTGTAACTTTTAGATTACCAATATCACCAGCATGCCAAATTTCGTCTGCTTGTTTTACAAATTTTAAAATTTGATTATCAATAAAACCATGTGTATCTGAAAGTAAAAGAATCTTTTTCATGCAATTAAATAAAGTGCGTCAATTAAAGTATATTTGTTGTTTTACAAACATACTTTTTTTTGCGATATTTTATAGAACTTTCATACAACGGAAAAAATTACCACGGATGGCAAATACAGCCAAATGCTGTATCTGTACAAGCCGTTGTTCAAGAAGTGCTTTCTAAATTGCTTCGGAAAGATATATCTGTCATGGCGGCTGGCCGTACAGATACAGGTGTACATGCAAAACAAATTTTTGTACACATCGATGTAGAAACTTTTCAAGAAGCATTCATAAATACACCAAATTTTCTATTTAAGGTAAATTCTTTTTTACCTAAAGATATTGCAGTAAAAAACTTTTTTAAAGTAAAACCTAATATACATGCAAGGTTTGATGCTGTTAAAAGAAGTTATCAATACCATTTAGCACTTCAAAAAAATCCATTTTCTTCAGAAACAAGTTGGCAAATTCTGAAATTTTTAAATGTAAAAAAAATGAATGAAGCTGCTTTAATTTTGCTAGAATATACAAACTTTAAGAGTTTTTCTAGATCAAAAACAGATGTAAAAACGTACGATTGCACCATTTTTGAAGCTATTTGGAAACAAACAGACAACCAATTGGTATTTTATATAACAGCCAATCGCTTTTTAAGAAATATGGTGCGCGCCATTGTAGGCACGCTAGTTGCTGTAGGGCTAGAAAAAATAACAATAACTCAATTTAGAGAAATCATTGAATGTCAAGACAGAACAAAAGCCGGAGTCTCTGCACCTGCACAGGGTCTTTTTTTAACAAAAGTAGCGTACCCTAAAACGATTGTTGATAATGACTAAAGTAACAGGAAAAGCATTTGATGTAAAAGTTTTTAAACGATTAATGCAATTTGCAAAAAAATATCGTTGGCAATTTATTTTGGTGTCTTTGGCTGCAATTTTATTGTCAACTTCTGCCATTGCAAGACCATGGTTAACAAAGCAAGCCATAGACTCTTATATTACCTTAAAAGACCCAATTGGTTTGCATAAATTAATTGTATTAATGTTTGCCATTCTAATAAGTGAGGTGCTCTTTCAGTTTTCTTTTATTTATATGGCAAATTGGATAGGGCAGCAAATAATTAAAGACATTAGAATACAATTGTTTGCACACATGCAATATTTTAAAAGAGCTTATTTTGATACATCTTCTGTTGGTAAATTGGTTACAAGAGTTGTTTCAGATGTAGAAACCATAGCACGTTTTTTTGGTCAAGGACTTTTTATGATTATTAGTGATTTATTAAAAATGGTTTTTGTTTCTGTGCTTATGTTAGTGATGAATTGGAAACTTGCCCTTATTACTTTTGTAGTTTTGCCCATTTTAGTGTATGCTACTAAACTATTTCAGGTTGCAATTAAAGCCGCCTTTCAAGAAGTTCGTTTACAGGTAGCAAACTTAAATGGTTTTGTGCAAGAACGTGTAACAGGAATGAAAATCGTTCAACTTTTTAATAGAGAAAACCTCGAATATATTAAATTTAAAGAGATTAATGAAAAACACAAAGCAGCACACGTAAGAACCGTTTGGTATTATTCTATATTTTTTCCGATTGCAGAAATTTTATCGTCTATTACCTTAGGTTTACTAGTGTGGTATGGTGGCTTGCAAGCTGCCCAAAAGCAAGGTGTTACAGTTGGTGATATCACTGCTTTTATTATGATGGCTCAGATGCTTTTTAGGCCTTTACGTCAAATAGCAGATAAGTTTAATACGCTTCAAATGGGAATGGTTGCTGGTACTAGAGTTTTTGAAATATTAGATACGCAAAGCTTTATAGCTTCTGAAGGAACTATAGAAGCGGCTCATTTTAAAGGAAAAATTTCTTTTAAAAATGTCCATTTTAGTTATATACAAGATGAAGAGGTTTTAAAAGGTATTTCTTTTGAAGTACAACCTGGAGAAACTGTTGCTATTGTAGGAGCAACTGGTGCAGGAAAATCTACCATTATTAATTTAGTCAATCGGTTTTATGAAATTAATTCTGGTGAAATCTGTATTGATAAAATCAATATTGACACCTACACAACACCATCATTACGTAAACAAATAGCAGTGGTGATGCAAGATGTCTTTTTGTTTTCAGATACTATTTATAACAATATTATTATTGGCAATGATTCTATTACCTTAGAAAAAGTAAAAGAAGCCGCAAAACAAATAGGAATTCATGATTTTATAATGAGTCTTCCAAATAATTATCAGTACAACGTAAAAGAACGCGGTGCTATGTTATCATCTGGACAACGGCAATTAATAGCTTTTCTTAGAGCCTATGTAAGTAAACCTAGCATATTAATTTTAGACGAAGCTACATCTTCTATAGATTCTTATTCCGAAAGTTTAATACAACAAGCCACCCATAAAATAACAAAAAATCAGACTTCTATCATTATCGCCCATAGATTAGCCACCATACGCAATGCAGACAAAATTATTGTAATGGAAAAAGGACAGATTATTGAGCAAGGAAACCATAACACCTTGTTAGAAAATAAAAACGGACATTATAAAAAATTGTACGATATGCAATTTTCTTAAAAAAACGTTTAATATCACAAAGAATAGCACTATTTTTACACATTATTAACTCAATCTAAAAATTAATATTATGAAGAAAATGATTCTTGCAGTAATAATTGCTGCTAGTGTAATGACTTCTTGTAAAAAAGAAGCAAAAAAAGTAATGGACGGTGCTAAAGACGCAGGATCTGCTGTTGTAGAAGGAGCAAAAGATGCTGGACATGCTGCTGCAGATGCAACCAAAGCTGCTGGTACAGCTGTTGTAGAAGGTGCTAAAGAAGCTGGAGATGCTGTTGCTGAAGGTGCAAAAGCTGCTGTAAATGCAGTGTTAGGAAAAGTAACCATACCTACATTTGCTGTAGCTGGAGCTAAAGAAAGCTTAGAAGCTTATGCTGGTTATGCAAAAGAGTACATTGATGCAAAAGGAAATTTAGGAAAAATTTCTGCTATGGCTTCAAAAGGGAAAGACCTTTTAAGTAAAGCAAAAGGATTTGCAAGTAAATTAAGTGGTGAAGAAGCTACTAAATTTAACAAAATCTTAAATTTAATCATGTCTAAGATGGCTCCTGCTAAATAAGGAAGTTTATTTATAGAACAATAAAAAGGTGCTGATAAATCAGCACCTTTTTTAATTTGTAGTTTTTATTGGTGTCTATTCATATTTAGAAGAATACCAATTAAATAGTTATAACGGTAAAATTAAATATAGAAGATTGAGGTAAAATATCATAGAATAACCTAAAGGATGTTTTAACAGACAAAGCTCACCTTCTTTATTCCATATTTAAATCGTACTGTATTATTTTGGTAAGTTCTTCAATAGACTCATACAGAACAAATTCACCATCTTTTATATAAGTTAGTTTTCCAGTTTCTTCTGAAACTATTAAACAAATGGCATCTGTTTTTTCTGTAATACCCATAGCTGCTCTGTGACGTAAACCAAAACGAGATGGCATTTCTTTTTTTGAAACAGGTAAAATGACTCTTGTTGCAATAATTTTGTTCCCTTTAATGATAATTGCACCATCATGTAAAGGACTATTTTTGTAAAAAATACTTTTTAAAATTGGTTTGTTGACTTCTATATTCATAGCGTCTCCTGTTGATTTTACAAAATCTAAATTATGAGTACGCTCATAAACTATTAAGGCGCCACTTTTAACATTTCCCATTTCTACACAGGCTTCAATAACATGATGCACATTGGTAGCTGGCTGAATTTCGGTTTTTAAAAATTTTAATTGCTTAATAAAACTTTTTTTTGATGAAAAATTAGTAGACCCAATCATCAATAAAAATTTACGTATTTCTTGTTGAAAAACAATTAATAATGCCAATACACCACCGCTAATTAAGGCACCCAAAATGCTACTTAGCATTTCCATACCTAAGGCTTGTGTTATTTTCCAAATAAAAAAGATAATGGCAATGCCAATAAATATATTGATAGCAACGGTGCCACGTAATAATTTATAAACGTAAAACAATAGTGTTGCCACTAGAATGATATCTAATACATCTAAAAAAGAAAAGTCTAAAATGTCAAACACTAATTTTTGTTTTTTGTAAAAATAACAAAATAAGCTGGTTTGTCAAATGTATATTTAAGAAACTAAATCATTATTATCCGATTAAAATTTATAAAAATTCTAAAAAGTTATGTTTAATATAGGTTCTAAGAGCTTTTTTAAATAGACACCTTGCTTTTTCTGTTTTTTTAATTTTATGTTATCTATCACTAACAATAATTTCAAATAACTGTTTGTCGTATAGTTACAATTAAGTCTTTTATCTTTCGTCTAATAGTGAAACGGTCTTGCGTCTTTAGACGGACACTACTAAAACTAAATTTAAGCCTACTTGCTTCCGAAAGAATTAAAGCAATTGTGTTATTTTAATAGCTTCCATAGCTTCTTTTACATCATGTACTCTTAAAATAGAGCTTCCTTGAGTTAGCGCAAGGGTATTGGCTACAGTTGTTGCATTTAATGCCTGTTGCGCAGAAATTTTAAGCGGTTTGTAAAGCATTGATTTTCTAGAAATTCCTGTTAAAATAGGCTTTTCTAGGGTTTTAAAATACGCTAAATTTTTTAATAAGGTGTAGTTGTGTGTAGTTGTTTTTCCGAAGCCAAAACCTAAATCAATAATAATATCATTCACTTTTAAAGCATGCAAGGCATTTATTTTTTCAGAAAAATAATACATAATATCTGTTAGCACATTTTCATACTTTGGGTTTTGCTGCATGTTTTGTGGTGTGCCTTGCATGTGCATAATGCAGTAAGGTACTTGTAAATCTGCAATGATATTGAACATATTACTATCTATAGAACCAGCAGAAATATCATTCACCATACAAGCGCCTTCTTTTACACATTGTTTGGCAACAGTGCTTCTAAAAGTGTCTACAGAAATTAAAATGTTAGCAAACTGAGTAACCAATAGTTTTATAATAGGTACAATTCGTTTTAGTTCTTCTTTTTCTGAAATATGTTTGGCATTTGGTCTTGATGAATAAGCACCAACATCGATAAAAGTAGCACCTTCTGCTAGCATTTTTTCTGTGTGTTGTAGTATTTTTTCTTCCGAAGAAAAAACACCGCCATCATAAAAAGAATCTGGCGTAACATTTAAGATACCCATAACTTTAGGTGTGCTTATATCTATTAAATTTCCGTTGCAATTAAGTGTACTCATAAAAATAGGAATAGTATTTTTTTAATCCTTAAATTTATCCGAAATTTACACAAATAAATTCGTTGCATGCAAAATACTTCTAAACAATACGATAAAATTATAGAAATCTGTAGAAATCTGTTTATTAATAAGATGAAAGACTACGGAAGCGCATGGCGTATTCTACGTTTGCCATCATTGACAGATCAGATTTTTATCAAAGCACAACGCATACGTCAATTACAAGAAAATAAGGTTCAAAAAGTAGAAGAAGGACAAGCAAGCGAGTTTATAGGCATTATAAATTATGCTATTATGGCACTTATTCAGTTAGAAAAAGGTGTGGTAGAAGTTCCAGACATGGGCGCCGCACAAGCCATTGAGTTGTATGATAAACACAGCGCAGCAACCAAAGTACTTATGGAAAACAAAAACCATGACTATGGCGAAGCATGGCGCGATATGCGTGTGAGCTCATTGACAGATTTAATTTTGCAAAAGTTATTACGCGTAAAACAAATAGAAGATAACAAAGGTAAAACACTGGTCTCAGAAGGTATTGATGCCAATTACCAAGACATGATAAATTATGCAATTTTTGCATTGATACATTTAGATACTAAATAAAATGAAAGCATTTGTACAGATTATTAGATTTTTAGTAGGCGCATTATTTGTCTATTCGGGTTTTGTAAAATTGGTAGATCCCATTGGTTCTATGTATAAATTTGAAGAATATTTTGGAGCAGACGTTCTTAATTTAGAATTTTTGATTCCCTATGCATTGCCATTTTCTATCTTGTTAATTCTGGCAGAAATTATTTTAGGACTTATTTTATTATTAGGCTGTAAAGCAAAACTTACCACACGATTATTATTTTTACTAACCTTAGTGTTTTTGTTTTTAACATGGTATTCTTGGTATTATAATAAAGTAACCGATTGCGGTTGTTTTGGTGATGCTATTAAGTTAACAACCTGGGAGACTTTTATTAAAAATGTCATATTAATTTTCCTTATTTTACTTTTGGTTTTAAAACACAAACTCATTGCGCCCCTTTTTAGTAAAAAGTTTTCACTCATAGCTATTTTAGGTTCTTTAGTACTTTTCTTCGGAATCATTTACCAAGTATTAACACACTTGCCAATTATAGATTTTAGAGCCTTTGCTGTTGGAAAAAGTATTCCAGAAGGGATGAAATACCCAGAAAATGGTGAAGATGCAAAAATTCATGATTTCTATTTGTACGATGCTAATGATGCAGATCGTACCAATGAAATACTAACAGGAGATAAAGTTTTGTTGGTTGTCATGTACGACTTAGATAAAAGTCATCCAGAAAATTTAGGCAACATTAAAGCCGTTACAGATAATGCCATAGCAAAAGGTTATAAAGTATATGGTTTATCTGCCTCTTATATAGACGATTTGGTAGTATTGAAGCAGCAATACCAATTAAATTTCGACTTTTTAAATGGAGATGGCACCATGCTAAAAACAATAATTAGAGCCAACCCAGGTATTGTAACCTTGTCTAAAGGAATTGTAACTGGCAAATGGAATGCTAAAGATGCCAAAGATGTAATTTTAAGATAAGATGAAACAAGCAATTCTTGTATTTGTAGGCGGTGGCTTCGGAAGTGTAGCACGATATTTAGTATCAAAAATATTTAATAATACTTCCAATGGAATACCCTATGGCACTTTTCTTGCAAACATCTTAGGCAGCTTATTTATAGGTATTATTTTAGGAATGGCTCTTAAAAATGAATCATTATCTACCAATCAAACCTTATTGCTAGCTACAGGATTTTGTGGAGGTTTTACCACCTTTTCTACCTTTGCTTATGAAAATCATGTGTTTTTAAAAAATGGCGATTTTGTAAGTTTTGCATTGTATGCCATCGCAAGTTTTACCATAGCCTTACTTGCAGTTTTCTTCGGAATGTATCTTATTAGTGAATAGTAATTAGTGAATAGTGATTAGTGAAAAGGAAAAAACATTAAAACAAAACCCTTTAATTAAAAAAAAATGCAAGTAGTAGAATATCAAAGCGAACAAAATGTAGCCGTTATAAAAATTAAAAACGGAAAAGCCAATGCAATTTCGCATGAAGTGATTGACTTAATTAGTATTTATTTAGATAAAGCAGCTGCAGAAAAAAAAGTAGTTATTTTAACAGGTCAAACTGGTATTTTTTCTGCTGGTTACGACTTAAAAATAATGAAACAAGGACCAGAAGCTGCCAAAGCTTTGGTAACTGCAGGTTCTAATTTAACTCTAAAAATGTTGTCATTTCCGATGCCTATTATTGCCGTTTGTAATGGTCATGCCATAGCAAAAGGAGCATTTTTATTATTGGCATGTGATTACAGATTGGGTGTAGAAGGCGATTTTAAATTAGGCTTAAATGAAGTTATGATTGGCATGACCATGCATTATGCAGGTATCGCACTTGCAAAAGCACGATTGGCACCCGTATTTTTTGAGCGTAGTGTAAACAACGCAGAAATTTATAGCCCAGAAGATGCCCTAGCTGCCGGATTTTTAGATAAAATTGTGTCACAAGAGCAGTTGCTACCTACAGCAACCAAAATTGCAAGTATGTTTAGTCAATTAAACCTAGCAGCGCACGCTGCTACCAAATTGAGAGTCCGTAAAGAAAATTTAGACAATTTAGCTGCTGCTATAGCACTTGATAGTGCTGGAGTAATTGAAATAAAAGGATGATTTAATGCTTTTTATAAGCTTTTACACCAGCTTTTATTTCGGTATCTAAATAATTTTCTGAAGGAACAATTGGGCAAGAGTATTTATGATTGTAGGCGCAATACGGATTATACGCCGTGTTAAAATCAATAATTATTTTATCACCTTCAGGAATGCTACATTCTATATAACGACCAGCAATGTAACTTTCTTTACCGTTGGTTTTATCTAAAAACGGCAAAAAAAGATAATCTTTATAGGCTTCTTTACTACTTAACGATATATTTTGGTAAAGCTTTAATTGATGTGACTTGCCGTTTAAATTAAAAGAAGCAATACCATATGTTACATACATAGGCGTTCTTTTAGTGGTTGTTTTCATTGCAAAAGGTGTAGCGTTTTTCACCTTCAAAAAAGTAGCAGTTACTACATAGTTAGAGTCAAACTTAAAAAAATCTAAGGCTTTAAAAGTTTTTCTATCTGTTGCTGTTAAAGGTGATTTAGTAGCATCTCTAAATTCAAGGTTGAGGTTTTTTTGAAATGTTGTTTCACCTAAAAGAGGCTCTCTTTTTTGAGCGCAACTAGTAATTATGACTAAGAATGATATAATTAGAACGAATGTTTTCATGTTTTTTTGTAGTTTTGAAATGTAAAAGTACATAATTTATGAAACTAGTAAATACTTACGTTTGTCAAAGACCTTCTTATATTAGAAGATGGACGTTCTATGTGTTATAACTATATTCAAATAAATAATAGCAATTATAAAAAGTCCGACACCTACGTCGGACTTTTTATATTTACAACAATAACCAACCAATGAAAAAAATATTCAGCAATTATATAAATACCTTTAAAGGGCTTTCAAAAGAAGTTTGGTGGCTTGCATTGATTACATTAATCAACCGGTCTGGCACTATGGTAATTCCTTTTTTGTCATTATATCTTATAGAAGACCTTCATTTTACACTTAAAAACGTAGGTTGGATTATGACAGCTTTTGGTTTGGGATCGGTTGCAGGATCTTGGCTTGGCGGAGAACTTGCAGATACTATTGGCTATTATAAAGTAATGGTTTTTAGTATTGTTTTAACAGGCTTTTTATTTATAGGTTTACAATATTTACATACGTTTGCAAGTTTTTGCTTCGGAATTTTTGCACTTATGATGGTAGCTGATACTTTTAGACCAGCCATGTTTGTAGCATTAAGTGCGTATAGCAAGCCAGCAAATAAAACACGTCCTGTAACTTTGATTCGTCTTGCCATTAATTTGGGTTTTTCAGCAGGTCCAGCTATTGGAGGTTTGATTATTACAAGTTTAGGTTATGGCGGTCTTTTTTGGGTTGACGGGATTACTTGTATCTTAGCGGGTATCTTACTTTTTAATGTTTTGCACCCTAAAAATGCTACAATTACAGATGCACCTATTCTTGTAGAACACCCAATAAGTGCACATACAGATAAAATATTTTGGATATTTTTAATAGCAATGACTTTATTTGGCTTGGCATTTTTACAGTATTTTTCTACCATACCCTTATATTACAGACAAGCACATCAATTAACCGAGTTTGATATAGGATTACTCATGGGAATGAATGGTTTTTTAATTTTTTTATTAGAAATGCCACTTATAAAATGGCTAGAAGATAGTCGCTATACTAAAGAAGAATTAATGTTTTTTGGCGCTGTATTATTAGGATTAAGCTTATTGGTTTTAAACTTTTCTACGTGGAAAGGAGTGTTGATTATAGGCATGTTATTAATGACTTTGGGTGAGATGATTGCCTTCCCATTTTCGAATGCCTTTGCTATGGAACGCGCTAAAAAAGGTAACCAAGGGGAGTTTATGGGTTTGTATACAATTTCTTTTTCTGTAGCGCATATTTTTGGGCATAATGCAGGCATGCAGTTTGTAGATAAGTTTGGTTTTGATACAACTTGGTATATTTTCACAATAATTTCAGGACTTTGTGTCTTGTTTTTATATTTACTAAAACGAAAGCTTACTGTTGAATAACCTCGTAATATAATCACATGTATTGAATTAATTAATAAGTGTGTTTCATTCTTAATTTCTATAATATGAACCTTAATCAAATTACCATACCATCATTAAATGTTGCAAGGGCTATTGCTTTTTATCAAACACTTGGACTAAAATTAATTGTTAAATCTTTACCAAAATATGCTCGTTTTGAATGTATTGAAGGAGATGCTACATTTTCTATACACCAAGTAAATAAGCTTCCAAAAGGACAAGGTATTACGATATATTTTGAAGTAGAGCAAGTAGACATCATTGTAAAAGATTTGCAAACAAAAGGCATTGTCTTTAAGATGCTGCCTACTGACCAAGCTTGGTTATGGCGCGAAGCACATTTGAAAGATCTAGATGGAAACCATATTGTTTTGTACCATGCTGGTACGAACAGAAAAAAACCGCCTTGGCGTCTTTAATTTTATACTAGAAAATTAATATTTTTGTTATTATACAAATTTAATTATAATATTTCCTATATATTTTGTATATTTGATAATGGGAAAAACAGTAAAAACACCAGTTTTAGAAAGTTTAGATTTTTTAAAGAAATTAAACAATAAACAGAAAACATTGAAAGGTCAAAAGCG
>CAMZLD010000084.1 GCA_947311635.1 uncultured Flavobacteriaceae bacterium
ACGTGCTTTAATTTTCTTGGTGATATCTTGTCCGTGTGCATTGGTTATTTCAATTCCGTTGGGTTATTTTGGAGGCATTGGAGCAGGTTCTAGAAACGGTATTTTGTTTAAAGGCGCTAACTTTTTAGACATTATGACTAAAGTAGATACCGTAGTAATGGACAAAACAGGCACACTTACCAAAGGTGTTTTTGAAGTGCAAAAAGTAGTTGCAGTAAATTTTGATAAAGACATTCTATTAAATTTAGTGGCAACTTTAGAAAGCAATTCTACGCATCCAATTGCTGAGGCGATTGTAAAATATTCAAAGATTAAAGATTTAAAATTTAAGATTACTGCTGTTGAAGAAATTTCGGGTCATGGTATGAAAGGAAAAATTGGCGACTATGAAGTCTTAGCAGGAAACCTAAAACTACTAGAAAAATTTAATATTCCTTTTGATGATGCCTTACACACCAATACAGATACAATTGTAGTGGTAGCCATAAACAATAAATACTCAGGTTATATTACCATTGCAGATACCCTTAAAGAAGATGCACAAAAAACAATTACAGATTTACATAAAATTTCAAAAATAAAAGAAATTGTAATGTTATCTGGTGATAAGCAATTGGTTGTAGATAAAGTTGCAGCACAATTAGGAATTGACAAAGCATTAGGCGGATTATTACCAGAAGACAAACTCAACGAGGTAGAAAAACTAAAAGCTCAAGGAAAAACGATTGCATTTATTGGCGATGGTATTAATGACGCTCCTGTAATTACCATAGCAGATGTGGGTATGGCAATGGGCGGTTTAGGTTCTGACGCAGCCATTGAAACTGCTGATATAATCATACAAACTGACCAACCTTCTAAAATTGCAACGGCCATACATATCGGTAATGCCACTACCAAAATTATTTGGCAAAACATTGTTTTAGCCTTAGGTGTAAAAATACTCGTGCTTATTTTAGGTGCATTAGGTATGGCAACTATGTGGGAAGCTGTTATTGCTGATGTTGGTGTGGCATTATTGGCTATTTTAAATGCAGTGAGAATACAACGGATGAAGTTTTAATAAATGCCCATAAGATAGACTTTAATACTGTTAGATAAATTACATTACCTTTGTTACAACTTCAAAACATTAGATTATGAATGCAACAAGAAAACTAGCCGCCTTTATTTTAATTATTTTAGGTATTGCTATGATTTACATTGGTGGTTTTTACGCACCAAAAGTAATGCTGCCGCCTATCATTACAGGTCTTGGTTTCTTTACCATTGCTATGGTGTTTTTAAAAGAAAATGCATAATTATTTATGTCTTTTAAACTATTAGCCCTTAACAAATCACTACGAAAAGCCATTGCTGAAAAAGGTTACGAAACTCCAACCTTGGTACAAGAAAAAACCATTCCGTTGGTATTAGATAAAAAAGACCTAGTTGTGTCAGCTCAAACTGGTACTGGTAAAACGGCAGCTTTTGCATTGCCAATTTTACAGTTGCTTTTTGACAAACAAGATGCTTCTAAAAAAGGAAAAAAAATTAAAGCCTTAGTAATTAGTCCAACAAGAGAACTTGCTATACAAATTGAAGAAAATTTTAAAACCTATAGCAAATACACAAACTTAAGAACTGCAGTTATTTATGGTGGTGCTTCTATAGAACCTCAAAAAGACATTTTAAATAAAGGTGTAGATATTTTAATTGCAACACCCGGTAGGCTTTTAGATTTACACAAACAAACTTTTGTCAACCTTACTGCGGTAGAAATACTAGTGTTAGATGAAGCAGATTTAATGTTAGACATGGGCTTTATAGATGATGTTCAGAAAATTGCCCGTTTGTGTCCGCCTACTAAACAACAACTATTATTTTCTGCTACAATTCCATTTAAAGTAGAACAGTTAGCCAACACACTATTAAATCAACCAACACATATAAATGTAACACCAAAAACAGCAACAGCTAGCACCATACATCAATCGCTTTATTATGTTCCGAAGTCAAAAAAAATAGAACTGTGTTTACACTTATTAAGAAACCATATTAAAGGAAGTATTATTATCTTTAGGCGCACTAAATTTGGCGTAGATAAACTCGAAAAAACATTGCTCAACAATGGCTATAAAGTAGCAAGTCTTCATGGTGACAAAAGTCAATCTATTCGGCAACAAGCCTTAAAAGATTTTAAAAAAAATACAGCCAATATTTTAATTGCAACAGATGTTGCAGCAAGAGGTATTGACATTGACAATGTAGATGCTGTTATTAATTTTGACCTACCTAACATACCCGAAACCTATGTACACAGAATTGGCAGAACGGCTCGAGCAGGAAAATCTGGTGCATCGTTTGCTTTTTGTGCTGCAGACGAGAAAAATTACATTAAAACCATACAACAGTATCTTGGTTTTCAGCTAGATATTATAGAACACCCTTACCCTTTAGATCCCAAAGCAAAACCACAAGTGCATAAGAAAAAAGGAAGTAAATACAAAAAGGGGCGAAAATCTGTTGCTTCTAAGAAGAAGAAAAAACGTTGGTATTAAACATTTTCTTCAAGTTTAAAAACTCTAAAAAACAAACAAAAAAAGCCTCTTTTTATTAAAAAAACGACAATTTTTGAATAAAAAAGTGATTTTTTCTTAATTTTTCGTTTTTTTACTAATCAATTAAATAGTATCTTGTTGCTCTTTAAAACCCTTCGTAATGGATAAAAAGTTAATGTCAAAAAAAAAACCTGCTTATCCTATATCTACGCAATTATACGACTACCTTACTACACACAGTCGTAACATCAAGATTCCTATTTTTTATGATGACTTGTTGCGTTTTCAAGGTGCTATAGAAATTTATGACAAACACGGTAATGACACCCTTTGGGTACGAACTTATTTTGCAGAACATGAGCGCGAAGAAATAGAAAACAGTCTTAAAAAAATGTACACCATTTTACATGCAGATGGTAGTGAAGAAGCATTGCAACATATAACAATAGATGCTATTGATTTTTGTACCTTCGGAAATACAAAACCATTCAGAATAAAAGTACGAAACATACTAAACGACAACTATATTTACCTGTACATTAAAAAAGCCGATGCATCTCGTATTTATGGCTTAGAATTAGAACACCTTTTATCACCCAACCACATTAATTTTTTAGTACATCAAGACACTATTATTGAAGAACATATTTCTGGTATTCCTGGAGATACCTTTATTGAAGAAAATCTTGAAAATTGTTCTGAACAAGATAAAATGGCCATTGCCAAAGAGTTTGTAAAATTTAACGAACGCTGCTTTATTAGATTGCTTGGCGATATGCGCTCTTACAATTATGTATTTGTATTGACCCATGATTTTGATAGAATAGATTATAGAATAAGAGCCATTGATTTTGATCAGCAATCTTTTGAAGGAAATAGCAAAGTCTACAAACCGCAATTTTTAAAAGAAAACAATAAAATAGTACAAATGACTCTAGAGTTGTTACAAGAAACTTCTATGGAACAATACAGAAACGAAGAGCGCTCATTACTTGCCAAAAGAGCTTCGAGTGAAAATGAACGTCTTACCTCTTTACTAGAATGCATGAAAAATGATCATATTTCTACACCAGAAAAAATTAAAGAATTAAAAAAAGAATTATTCTCGCTCACCAAAGACGTTCAATTTAGAAGATCAAAAAATATGGGAGACATTGTTACAAGTGCTCTTAATTTTGTAAAACGTAACTACGAAAATATCAATCCTTACATTATACGCTAACATGAAAATAAAAAGAATTTTAGTTGCCAACAGAGGCGAAATTGCCATTCGTATTTTTAGAGCCTGTACAGAATTAAATATAGAAACTATTGGTATCTATACGTATGAAGACCGCTATTCTCAACACAGATATAAAGCAGACGAATCTTACCAAGTTGGTGCAGATGACGCTCCTTTAAAGCCGTATTTAGACATGGATGCTATTATTGCCATTGCAAAGGCAAAAAAGATTGATGCCATACATCCAGGCTATGGATTTCTTTCAGAAAATTCAACTTTTGCAAGAAAATGTAAAGAAAATAATATCGTTTTTATTGGTCCTAATCCAGAAGTTATGGATGCTTTGGGAGATAAAATCATGGCGAAAACCATTGCTAAAAAATGCAATGTACCCATTATAGAAAGCAACAAAAAACCGTTAAATTCTTTAAAAACTGCCATTCAAGAAGCCATACAAATAGGTTATCCTGTTATGTTAAAAGCAGCTTCTGGTGGTGGTGGTCGCGGTATGCGTGTTATACAAAACACAGATGATTTAGAAAAATATTTTGATGCCGCCAAAAACGAATCATTAAACGCCTTTGGAGATGATACCATGTTTATTGAAAAGTACGTGCAAAACCCAAAGCATATCGAAATACAGATTGTAGCAGATAACTTCGGAAACATTCGTCATTTACATGAGCGTGATTGTTCTGTGCAACGCCGTTATCAAAAAGTAGTAGAAATTGCACCTTCTTATAATCTAGATCAACAAATAAAAGACAAACTCTATGCCTACGCTATTGCTATTGCCAAAGAAGTAAATTATAACAACATAGGTACTGTAGAATTTTTGGTAGATGAAGATAACAGTATTTATTTTATTGAAGTAAATCCACGTATACAAGTAGAACATACAGTTACAGAAATGGTTACAGGCATTGATTTGGTAAAAACTCAAATTTTTGTAGCTGGCGGTTACCCTTTAGACAGTAAACAAATTAAAATATACGGACAAGATAGTTTAAAAACCTATGGTTTTGCAATGCAATGTAGAATTACAACAGAAGATCCAGAAAACAACTTTACACCAGATTACGGCACTATTACCACTTATCGCTCTGCAGCAGGAATGGGCATACGGTTAGATGTTGGCAGTGTATATCAAGGCTCAAATGTTAGTCCGTTTTTTGACTCAATGCTTGTTAAAATCTCGGCACATAGTAGAACTTTAGATGGTTCTATTCGTAAAATGACAAGAGCCTTAAAAGAATTTCGTATTCGTGGCGTAAAAACCAATATTCGGTTTTTACACAATGTAATCAATCATAAAACTTTTAAAGACGGAAAAGTAACTGTTAATTTTATTCAAAATACTCCAAGTCTATTTAAAATTAGACATTCACAAGATAGAGCTACAAAAATTACCAGTTTTTTAGGTGATGTTATTGTCAACGGAAATACAGATGTTAAATTTATTGATGAACAAAAAAAATTCAGAATACCAAAAGTGCCAAGTTTTGATGCTTCGGAAGCTTTTCCGAAGGGAACCAAAGATTTATTAACAAAATTAGGTCCCGAAAAATTTTGTGCATGGCTATCTAAAGAAAAAAAAATACACTACACAGATACGACTATGCGAGATGCGCACCAATCATTGCTAGCAACAAGAATGCGTACTTATGATATGCTTAAAGTTGCAGAAAGTTTTGCAAAAAATCATCCAAACACATTTAGTATCGAAATGTGGGGCGGTGCTACCTTTGATGTTTGTATGCGATTTTTAAAAGAAAACCCATGGAAACGTTTACGAGACATTCGTAAAGCCATGCCAAATATTTTATTACAAATGCTTCTTAGAGGGTCTAATGGCGTTGGCTATACCGCTTATCCAGATAATGTAATTGAAAAATTTGTTATTAAATCTTGGGAAAACGGAATGGATATTTTTAGAATTTTCGACTCTTTAAATTGGGTGCAATCTATGGCGCCAAGTATTGGGTTTGTTCGTAAAAACACTACTGCCATTGCAGAAGGTGCCATTAGCTATACGGGTGATGTTTTAGACAAAAAAAGAACCAAATATGATTTAAAATACTATGGGCAGTTAGCCAAAGATTTAGAAAATGCAGGGGCACATATGATTGCTATTAAAGATATGGCAGGGCTTTTAACTCCTTATGCAGCTACAGAATTAATTGGCACCATTAAAAATAACACCAAACTACCTATTCATTTACATACACACGATACCTCTTCCATTCAATCTGCAACCTATTTAAAAGCTATAGAAGCTGGTGTAGATGTGGTAGACGTAGCATTGGGTGGACTATCAGGACTTACATCACAACCTAATTTTAATGCCATTGTAGAAATGCAAAAATTTCAGAAAAGAGCGCATCACTTTGACATTGAAAAATTAAATCAATTTTCGAATTATTGGGAAGATGTACGTGAATATTACTATCCATTTGAATCTGGTTTAAAGGCAGGTACTGCAGAAGTCTATAAACATGAAATACCTGGCGGACAATACTCAAATTTACGTCCACAAGCAGAAGCGTTAGGCTTGGGCGATCGATTTGACCAAGTAAAAGCTATGTACAGTAAAGTGAACCATTTATTTGGAGATTTGGTAAAAGTAACACCTAGCTCTAAAGTAGTTGGAGATATGGCCATCTATATGGTAACCAACAACCTCACACCACAAGATGTTTTAGAACGTGGTAATGAAATTTCGTTTCCAGAATCAATTGTAAACTTTTTTAAAGGTGATTTAGGACAACCCTTTGGAGGATTTCCAAAGGCATTGCAAAAAATAATATTAAAAGATAAAAAAGCTTACACCAAAAGACCAAATGCACATTTAGCACCAGTAGATTTTGACAAAGAATTTGAAACTTTTGTAAAAAAACACCAAAAAGGGTTTTCTAGACCATTAGAAATGGAAGACTTTTTATCGTATATTTTATATCCAAAAGTTTTTGAGCAAGCCTTAACTAGTTTTAAAGAATATGGAAATGTTGGCGCGATACCTACTAAGAATTTTTTCTATGGAATGAAAATTCACGAAGAAACTTTAGTAGAAATTGCACCTGGAAAAACAGTTATCATTAAACTACTTTCTATTGGAAATCCAAACGAAGAAGGTATGCGCACAGTATTTTTTAAAGTAAATGGTCAAAATAGGTTTGTGCAAATTAAAGATACAGCACTAAATATTACTAAAATTGAAAATGTAAAAGCAGACCTAGAAAACACAAAAGAAATTGGCGCACCATTGCAAGGAATGCTCTATAAAATTTTAGTAAAAACAGGACAAGAAGTAAAAAAGAACGATGCTTTATTTGTTATTGAAGCCATGAAAATGGAAACAACAGTAACGGCTATTTCTTCAGGAAAAGTAAAAAAAATAACTTTAAAAGAAGGTACTATGGTACATCAAGATGATTTAGTAATTACCTTTACTTGATGCCACTATTAAAACAAATACTAACTATTGCTTATGCAGGTGTTGGTCTTATAAGCTTAATTGCTTATTGGCCAACCATAAGAGATTTACTAGCAAAAAAGCCAAGTGCCAATACAGCTTCTTATAAAATTTGGACAGTAACAACTGCAATTTCGTTTTTATACAGTCTATTTATTCTAGATGATTTACTGTTTAGAATCGTTTCTGGTATTCATTTTTTTGCTTGTAGTATTGTGCTCCTTTTAATCTATAAAATTAACAAATAATGAAAGAATATAAGTTTATACGTCAACAAGCAACGCCAATTAAAAAGGACAAAGATTTTGAAGATTTATTAAATAGCTATGCTAAAACTGGTTGGAAAGTGCTTAATGTTTTTGTACATAGAGCAGTCTTAAAAGCAGTTTTAGAACGTGAAAAAAAAGAGGATTAAATCTTTCTTCAAAAATAAAACCAATTTAATTCACCGTAAGCATCACATTAGCGGTACTACAATGTGCTGGACTTGCATTATCACAAATAGTATAACTAAACGTATCTGTACCTATATAACTAGCGTTAGGTGTATAGGTTATAACATCATCACTAGGGTCTGTAGGCGTACCACCATCATTAATAGTTGCTGTACCATTATTGGGTGTAACCACTGTTAAAGAACCTGCTGTTGGAATATCATTATCATTAGTATAAACAGCAATAGCTACTGGTGTATCTACTGTAGTTACCTGTGTATCATCAAAAGCATCTGGTGTTGGTAAAACGTTTAATAAAACAGTAGCTGTACTACAATTTGCTGGACTTGCAGTATCACAAACCATGTACACAAAAGCATCTGTACCATTAAAATTTGCATTAGAAATATAACTTACAATATCATCATTTGGATTGTTTGGTGTTCCGTTGGGATCGGTAATAGAAATGTTTCCATTTTGTGGTGCTGTTAGAATAGTAAAAGCACCATTTAAAGGCATGTTAATATCATTGGCAAAAATAGCTATTGAAATTACTTCATCCTCATAAACATCAAAAGTATCATTAAAACATTCAACAATAGGTTGATTAATAGTGATACTTGCAATATCATCTTCGGTACTATCTAAGTTATTAGGTGTAGAATCTGGGTCTGAAGGAAAAGATTCAGCAACCTCAACAATATACTCAAAATCTCCTGTAGTATTAACCATTGCATCTACTAGAAGCACCTCTGTAGTATTTCGGTAAAGTCTATTTATAAACCATCTGTTTGGATTGGTAAAGTCTCCTCTTGTTGCTACAGCATTCATAAATGTAAAACCACTTGGCAAACGAGTATTTATAGATACATTTTGTGCATCATCATAACCGCTATTTTTTAAAGTTATCGTAAAGCGTACTATTTCTCCAACAGTTGGAGCCGTATTATCTACCAACATGTTAATTTCTAAATCAGCAAAACCTTGAGTAGTATTTAAGTCAATAGGATCTACACATGCTAGTGTCATGACTCCTACAATAATTAAAAGCGCTATTTTTTTCATTTTTATAATTTATTTGAATTCAAAGATAGTATTAAATATTTTAATTTTTAGTTTCTTATATTCGTAGTTCAAACTTTAACTATGAATATTACCCATTTATTATCAGCCCCAATATTTACAAAAGACACCATTGTTTTTGGCACTTTGATGCTTTGCCTTGGTTTCGTCTTTTATACATCTTCAAAAAAAGAAGGTTTTTGGTTTAAATTTTACAAAATTGTACCTGCTTTATTTTTAGCATACCTTTTACCCGCTCTTTTAACTACTGTTGGATTAATAGCACCCGAATGGAATACTCAAGATGCAACCACACATATAGTTACAACACATAAAACAAGTCTTTATTATGTTGCTAGTCGGTATTTACTACCTGCCGCTTTAGTACTAATGACTTTAAGTATTGACCTTAAAGCTGTTTTTGATTTAGGTTGGAAAGCATTAGTGATGTTTTTAACAGGTACCGTTGGAATTATCATTGGCGGTCCTATTGCAATTTTAGCAGTCTCTTATTTTTCTCCTGAAATGTTTTCAGGAGCTGGTCCAGACGCTGTTTGGAGAGGACTTTCTACTCTGGCAGGAAGCTGGATTGGCGGTGGCGCCAACCAAACAGCTATGCTAGAAATCTATGGTTATAACCAAAAATTATATGGCGGAATGGTCTTTGTCGATATTGTTGTGGCTAATTTTTGGATGGCTCTCTTATTTATTGGTATCGGTAAACGAAAAGCTATTAACAAGTGGTTAGGTGCAGACACAACTGCTATCGAAAATCTCAAAGAAAAAGTAACCCGCTTTTCTGAAAAAGTTGAAAGAAACCCATCATTAACAGACATTATGATTATTGCAGCCATTGCATTTGGATCTGTTAGTTTAGCACACCTTACAGGTGATTTTTTAAGTGATTTTTTTACAAAAAGCATAGCTTCTATAGAAAATGAAACTACAAAAAACATGTTTACTTTTTTAGGTTCACAATTTTTTTGGATGATTAGCATTGCAACACTTATAGCTATAGGACTTTCTTTTACAAAAGCAAAAAATTACGAAGGTGCTGGAGCTAGTAAATTTGGAAGTGTTTTTATTTACATCTTAGTAGCAACAATTGGTATGAAAATGGATTTAACCATGATTTTTGAAAATAAAATGCTTATTGTAATTGGTTTCATTTGGATGACCATACACGCATTACTATTAATTGTAATTGCAAAATTAATCAAAGCACCTTATTTCTTTTTAGCTGTAGGAAGTCAAGCAAATGTAGGCGGTGCGGCCTCGGCTCCTATTGTAGCCGCTGCTTTTCATCCGTCACTGGCAACGGTTGGTGTTTTGCTAGCCGTTTTTGGTTATGCCATTGGTACAATTTCTGCCATAGGTTGTACAATGCTTATGCAAATAGTTTCACCTTAAATTGCCTTATTTCTGAAAAAATAAACGATATTTGCGCTGCTAAATTTAATAAAAACGTAGATGAAAAAAATAGCATTCAGTATCTTATTTATAAGTATTTTAATTTCTTGCACGAAAGAAAAAACAGGAGACATGCTTGTTAAAGGAACCATTAAGGGTTTAGAAAAAGGAACGCTATATCTTCAGAAAATGGAAGAAAAAAAACTAATTACTCTAGATTCAATAAATGTATTTGGAAACGAAAACTTTCAGTTAGTTGCACCTATAGAAAGTAGTGAAGTTTTCTACCTTTCACTTGATAAAAATGATGCCAAAAGAATTCCTTTCTTTGGAGAAAAAGGAACCATAACCATCCATACAAAACTTGATAAATTTACCACTGCTGCAAAAATTGGGGGTTCAAAAAACCAAGAACTTTTAGAAGAATACATTAAAGTAAAACAACGTTTTAACAATAAAAACTTAGAACTTATTAAAGCTCAGTTTGAAGCAAAAAGAGATCAGAAAAAAGAGGTCTTAGCATCATTAGATCAAGCAGCTAAAAGACAAACTAGAAGACGCTATTTATATACCATTAATTTTGCAGTAAATCATGCTGACAGTGAAATTGCACCGTACTTAGCAATTACAGAATTATACAACGCACAGGTTAAATGGTTAGATTCTATTAATAATAGCCTTACAAAAGAAGTTAAAGCTTCTAAGTACGGTAAAGATTTAGCCAAATTTATTACCGATATTAAAACATTAAAACCTGCAAATGAAAAAAGCAATTAGTATTTTATTTTTGGTCGTTCTGTTTTTTTCTTGTAATGCTCACAAAAAGACAGTACTAGCAAAACCTGAAATGCCTATTGCTAAATCATTACTTTGGAAAATTTCTGGTAATGGCCTTGAAAAACCTTCGTATTTGTATGGTACCATTCATTTAACTTGCAATTATAAACTTACCAATAAATTGCAACAAGCCTTTGACCAGACAGACAGGCTAACATTAGAAATAGACATAGATGACCCAACCATGCAAGCATCTATGATGAAACAGATAATGATGAAAGAAGGACAAACCTTAAAAAGTCTTTTAACCGAAAAAGAATATCAAAAGTTAGATTCATTTTTTACTAAAACAATGAGCATTCCTATAGGTGTATTTAATAAAATGAAACCTTTTGCTCTATCATCTTCTTTAATGACAAAAATGGTAGACTGTACAATTCCAGACTCATATGAAGTACAGTTTATAAAAATAAGCAAAGCTCAAAATGAAGAAGTACTTGGCTTGGAAACTCTTGAATCTCAAATGCAACTATTTGACACCATTCCGTATAGAAAACAATTGGATGAGCTTTTAAAAATGGCAGATGAGGGTTTGGATAAAAGCAAAGGAAAATTTGAAAAAATGTCGGTTATGTACCAACAAGAAGATCTTGAAGCTTTACTAAAATTATTATTAGAAGAAGATGGTATGGAAAAGGACTATAAAGATATCTTATTGGATAACAGGAATCTTAAATGGATACCTAGCATAACTAAAATAGCAAAAGAGAAACCAACACTATTTGCTGTTGGCGCAATGCATTTACCTGGAAAAAAAGGTGTTATTAACCTACTTAAAAAAGAAGGCTTTACTGTAGAGCCTGTATTTTAAAACTTTTTACGTTACTTTATCTTCGTAAGATCTTTAAAAATCTTGAAAATAATTTACTTCTATATTGTTTTATGCTTCCATTTTTGCATTGTGTCAAACAAATGCTGATAGTACGATATTAATAAATAGTAGTGTCCGTCTAAAGACGTAATACCTTTTCACTAGTAGACGAAAGATAAAAGACTTTATTGTAACTATACGATAAACCGTTATTTGAAAATTATGGTTATTAATAGATAATATAAAAAACAGAAAAAGCAAGGTGTCTATTTAAAAAAGCTCTTAGAACCTCTATTAAACATGACTTTTTAGAGTTTTGATAAATTTTAATCGGACAACAATGATAAAAAACTTTAAAACGTCCTTATGTGATTTTTTCATAAGGGCATTTTTTGTATTTTGCAGTATAGTTTATAAAAATGCTAAGAAAAACTGCCTTTTTACTATTACTTATACCATCTATTTTCTTTGCTCAAGAAAGTATATTTTATCATTATGGTATTGATGAAGGCTTATCACAAGAATCTATTCAAACACTTATAAAAGATAGTTCTGGCTTTATTTGGCTTGGCACTCAAGAAGGGTTAAATCGCTTTGATGGTCATTCTTTTAAAGTGTTTAAAAATGATTTTGAAACACCTAATAGCATCTGC
>CAMZLD010000085.1 GCA_947311635.1 uncultured Flavobacteriaceae bacterium
ACTATTAGACGAAAGATAAAAGACTTGATTGTAACTATACGATAAACAGTTATTCGAAAATTATTGATATTGGTAGATAAAATTAAAAAAAACAAAAAAAGTAAGGTGACTATTTAAAAAAGCTCTTAGAACCTACCTCTATTAAACATAAATTTTTAGAGTTTTTATATATTTTAATCGGACAACAATGATTAAAAATAGTAGAAATTCAAAATTTATTTGTATGTTTATAACATATTAATTTTTAAATTTAGATGTTATGAACAAACAAACAAACAAACAAACAAACAAACAAACAAACAAACAAACAAACAAACAAACAAACAAACAAATTTAATCTAATTTGTTTTTCTACGTTACTCTTTTTTTTAATATTCTTTAATAGTTGTAAGGAATCTGAAATTTGTTATTCTTGTGATCCAAGTATAAATACTTGGGTGCAGAAAAACAAAAAAGACATTGTAAATTTTGAAAGAGTTAAAATAGCTACTTACCCTAAAGCATATCAAAAAGCTATTCTTGCTGTTCTTACTCCAGAAAGGAAAAAAAAATTATGGGCCGAAAAAGTTAATCAGATTTTAACATTAGATTTACCTAAAGAACAAATTGAGTATTTAAGATGGTATGCGCTTAAATTTCAAGATTTTGACTATTCTACATTAAGTAAGAAAGAAGATTCTAAAGAAATGTATGATAGAACAATTGTAGCAATGATGAAATTTGGTTGGACTAAGGAATTTGTATATGAAACATTTTTTGTACTTGGTGATGTTGATTTAAAGAAATTAAATTTAGGCTTTTACGATCTTAACGAAGGGCCAGATGATCCACCATCTGTTTCATGTGATTGTAAATATGATTTAGGTTGTCCAGGATTTATAGATTGTGTTACTACTGTTAATTGTAATAGTGATTCAGAAAGCAATTGTGGTTTTTTTGGGCATATGGAGTGCGAAGGTAGTTGTGGTGGTGTTTAAGGTAAGATGACCATATTTTATAAAAAAAATGAAAAAAAAGTTATTATTATTTTTTGGTGTTACGATATACTATGTTCTAATTGTTTATTTAGTTAATGTTTTTTTTAGAGGTGGTGGACATGCAGTAATCTTTCCTGTATTTATGATTTCTGCTTTCTTTTTTAGCATGTTTCTTTCTAAAAAAGAAATATTAATTTCTTTTTCTTTACTTTGGGGAATTACAATACTTCAGTCTTTTAACCAAGGCGTTAAATTAAATAATATAATTATTTATGTTATTTTTATTCCATTGACTTTTTGGTTAGGTTATTATTTAAAGAATAAAAATATTTTTAGTAAAGTATTTTATGTCGCTTTTTTAATTTTTATAGGTATTTACGGTTTTCCAAATTTGTGGGCTACAATTTATAATGCAAATGCAAGGCAGCATAATAAAGCCCCTATAATGCTTTTTGAAACAGAAGCTAAAAATAAAATTAGATTAGATACTATTAAAAATAAAGTAATTGTATTAGACTATTGGACTACAAGTTGTGGGAATTGTTTTAAAGGTTTTCCAGATTATGAAAAGTTGTTTTTAGAATACCAAAACAATCTCAACGTAGAGATGTATGCAGTAAACATACCATTAAAAAGAGATACGATAAATCAAGCAAGAAGTAAAATTTCTAAATATAATTATCAGTTTCCTGTATTATATGCAGCATCTGATGAAAACCCCAAAAGTTTAGGATTTAATGGTGTACCTCATTTAATAATTTTAAAAGATGGTATAGTTAGATTTAATGGATCTATTATTTTAGATAAGAAAGTGGTCAATAATTTGAAAGCAGAAATTGAAATACTATTAAAAGAGTAATGTTTGTAAAAACTAAAAGAGCCAGTTTATACTGGCTCTTTTTAGTTTCGTACAGGTTGATTTAATATCAAATCTAAATATAAATTAATTTGTTTTTTAATGTTTTTACGTTCTACAATTTTATCTAAAAAACCATGTTCTAAAACAAATTCTGAACGTTGAAAACCTTCGGGTAATTCTTTTCCTGTGGTATCTTTTACAATGCGTGGTCCTGCAAAAGCAATCAATGCATTGGGTTCTGCAATATTAATATCACCCAACATGGCAAAAGAAGCTGTTGTGCCACCAGTTGTAGGATCTGTACACAATGAAATATAGGGTAGTTTAGCTTCGGCTAATTGGGCAAGTTTTGCAGAGGTTTTTACCAACTGCATTAATGATAATGAAGCTTCCATCATACGTGCACCTCCTGATTTAGAAATCATTAAAAAGGGTAGTTTCTTTTTGATTGCATAGTCTATAGCGCGTGCAATTTTTTCGCCAACTACGCTTCCCATAGAGCCACCAATAAAAGTAAAATCCATTGCTGCAATAACAATTTCATTTCCGTAAGATTTACCTACGGCAGTACGTACAGCATCTTTTAATTTTGTTTTCTCTTGGGCTGCTTTAACGCGGTCTTTGTATTTTTTGGTGTCTTCAAATTTTAACGGATCTTTTGAGCTTAGGTTTTTATCTAACTCTTTGTATTTGTTGTCATCAAATAAAATTTCGAAATATTCTTTGCTTCCAATCCTAACATGGTAGCCATCTTCTGGGCTAACATAGAGGTTCTTTTTTAATTCATCGGTGTCGATTACTTTTCCGCTAGGGGTTTTGTACCAAAGTCCTTTTGGAACGTCTTTTTTTGATTCTGTAGGGGTTTGAATTCCTTTGTCTTTTCTTTTAAACCAAGATGATGACATAGTTTCGCTTTTAGGGTTGATTTTTGGTTGGCAATTTAGTAAAAAATAGGTGTTCATCTATTTTTTACTAAATAATCTTTTAAAGAATATTGATATTGTTTAAATCTTCGAAGGCTTTTATTAAGCGTTTTTTAAAGGTTAATTCTCCTTCTCGTAACCATTTTCTTGGGTCGTATGTTTTTTTATTAGGCAGGTCTGCTCCGTCTGGGTTTCCTATTTGAGATTGTAAATAGGCGGTGTTTTTTTGCATATAATCTCTAATGCCTTCCATGAATGCGTATTGTAAGTCGGTATCAATATTCATTTTAACGACTCCATAGCCTATTGCTTCTCTAATTTCTTCTAGCGTAGATCCAGAGCCTCCATGAAAAACAAAGTCAATATGATTATGACCTACATTGTATTTTTTTGAAATATATTCTTGAGAATTTTTTAAAATCTTTGGTGTTAAAACAACATTGCCCGGTTTGTAAACGCCATGTACATTTCCGAAGGCAGCTGCAATGGTGAAATTTGGACTTATTTTCATTAATTCTTCATAAGCATAGGCTACTTCTTCTGGTTGGGTGTAGAGTTTAGAATCATCTACATCAGAATTGTCAACGCCATCTTCTTCACCACCTGTAATGCCTAATTCAATTTCTAAAGTCATTCCTATTTTGCTCATTCGTGCAAGGTATTTTTTGCAAATTTCAATGTTTTCTTCAATAGGTTCTTCACTTAAATCTATCATATGAGAGCTGTAAAGCGGTATGCCATATTCTTTATAATGCGCCTCTCCTGCATCTAATAAACCGTCTATCCAAGGTAATAGTTTTTTTGCGCAATGATCTGTATGTAAAATTACAACTGCACCGTATTGTTTGGCTAAAGTATGAATGTGTTTTGCACCAGCAACAGCACCAGCTATGGCTGCTTTTTGGTTTTCGTTAGATAACCCTTTACCTGCATTAAAATGTGCGCCTCCATTAGAAAATTGAATTATGACAGGGGCGTTTACTTCGACGGCTGTTTCTAAAACGGTATTTATGGTGTTAGAACCTACAACATTAACTGCTGGTAGGGCGCAGTTTTTAGATTTAACTAATTGAAATATTTTTTGTACTTCTTTGCCTGTAGCAACGCCAGGTTGTAAATTAAAACTCATAGTTTATGATTTAGTGAAAATAGGTTACAAAAATACTAAAAAAATTAGAAAGGGTAGTTGATTCCTATATTTAAAACAGCATGTCTAAAATTATAATTCTGAAACCATTTTCCTTTATTTGATGTTAGATAGGGTTCGTAGGTTTTAAACCCTAAGTCTAAGCGAAATACTAAAAAATTAAAATCGTAGCGTATTCCAAAACCAGAGCCTACGGCAATATCTTGTAAAGAAGAAAGTCCTTTAAATTTTGATCCGTCTTCGTAAAAGGAAGCGTTGTTTAAATCCCACGTATTGCCTGCGTCTACAAAGAAAGCTCCGTTTATACTGTTTATAAATTTGAAACGATATTCTAAACTGGTTAAAAGCTTTAAGTTGCCAACATTGTAATCTAGGCCTGACTTGATTTTACCTGGACCTAAATCATAAATTTTCCATGCTCTAAGATCATTTGGGCCGCCGATAAAATAACTACGGCTAAATGGTATCACATTAGAATTTCCGTAAGGAATAGCAGCTCCTAAAAAACTTCTAAAAGCTAAAACATTGGCGGTACCCAGATTCCAAAACTTTTTGTATTCTAAATCTGTTCTAAAATATTGTGCTATATCAATGCCTAAAATTTGTTTGTTACTTAATGGGTCTGTTTGTTTAGATATTGCTGTAGAAAGATTGCCAGAAGCTGCAACACGTGCTCTAAAAAACGAAAAATTGGTATCTTTAAAGCCAGTACTATTGTTGTAGGTGTATTCGTAAGAAATTGTAGGTACTAAAATATCTTCTGTTATAATAGAACGTCTATTGATAACGTTGTTTGCAATTTGATATTCTTGTGGGTTGGTAGTTTGAAAACCGTTTGTAGGATCAACAATATAATGAGCATAATTAAGTGGAGTTGCTAAATTTCCGTTGATGTCTCTACTGTTTGGAAACGTGGGGTCTGCTGGATTTGCAGGGATAGTTAAAATATTAAGTTTATTGTATTCAGAGCTGTAAACTCTAAAATAAGATCTAGTGTTTGCATACGTACTTTCTGCATTTAAATTTTGAATGTATTGTGCATTTAAAAGCTCAAATTTATGTTTGGTTGTTTTTGATGTTTTCCAATTGTAGTCAATAATGCCTGTAAATTTCTGTTTGTCTAAGCCAATGTTTTTTTGAAGACTGGTACCCAATGAAATAGTGGTTTTAGGCGACATGGTTTTGGGTACAATATTTTCGGTTTTAAAGGGTAATAAAAACCGAGGAATGTCTATAGATAGGTCTGCACCAACTTCCCATGCATTAAAGAATTGTAGTTTGTCTGCTACATCATTAGAATTTAGAAAAGAACCTTGAATTGTAAATTTTAGAATTTCGCCACCTTTAAAAGCATTTCTTGTCAAGACGCCAATTTTACCAGAAATACCTAAAGGTTTTATATTAGAATGTGTTGTTTCTGCATTTAAAGAAAGGCTGTATTTTTTAATAGGCGTTAAGTAAATAGATGTTTCTAATTGCTGATTATTTATTTCTTGATATTGAATGTTAACCAATCTAAAATTTTGGATGGATCGTAAATGTTTTCTTGTTAATTCTCTATCAATATCTTTGTAAATAGTGTTTGGCTCTATAAAAAGTGAGTTGGCTAATAATTTTGGATTGTATTTGTTTTTTTTATGAGAAATAAAAGTAAACCCTTTATAATAGACCGTATCAAGATAGGGTTTGTTTCTTGAGGAATAATTGTAGTCGGTAAAGATTTTAATTTTTTTAACCTTCATAATCTTGTATGCAATAAGGCTATCTTCCCCTACATCTCTATTAGAAATTTGAGTTTTTAAATTGGTAAGGTAATCGGTGCGTAAAGTGTCTGCATCAAAATAAATAGCATTTTTATTAAAATAATAAACGCCGTTATTTCTAAATAAATTGGTTAATCTATCTGCTTCTTTTTCGAGTGTTTTAATATTAAATTGCTTTCCTGTTTTAATAAAACTTTCATTTTTATGATTTTCATAAATAGAATCAAGAATTGGAGATGCAATATTTTTATTAATGGTGTCTAAAAATGTAGGCAAGCCAGTAGTTACGGTATAGGTTACTTTTGCTCTTTGTTTTTTGTTGTAAATGTGATGAAAATCTACTTTTGTTTTAAAGTAACCGTCATTAAAAAAATAATTTTTTAGATAGCGAGCTGTTCTTTTGGTTTTTATAGAATCAATTATAACAGGTGCTTCAAAGGTTTTAAAGAACCATTTGTTGAATCCTTTTTTAAAACGTCTATAGGCAAAGGCTTGTTTTTCTGAAAAAGTACTGCTTAAAAATTTATGTGCCTTTTGCCGTTTTTCTTTCCAATCTTGATACGATTCTATAAAATCTGTATTTCCTAAATTATAAAAATGTAATGATAATGGTACGCCTATTACTTTTTTGTTAGGTCTTTGAATTAAAAATTCATCAATGCTTTCATCCTTATTTGTTTTTCCATTAATAATAAGGGTATTTTTTTCTAATAAGTACTTTTTATTAGGTACATGTTTGGTTGTATTACAGGCATTGAATAAAAATACAACACCAACAAATGAAAAGAATGATATGATAAAATTGTTTTTCAACAAATAACAATTAATTTTGGTAAAAATAATCTTTTAAACGCTTGGTAAGGTAATAATTTTTTAGAATGAATATTAGTAAAAATCAGTTAAAATTAATAACGAGTTTGCAACAAAAAAAGTATCGTCAAAAGCATGGTATTTTTGTGGCCGAAGGCGTTAAGATTGTAAATGAATTATTGGCTTCTAGTTTGGTCTTAGAGGTATTATTTTGTACAGATGATTATAAATGTGATTTGTCTTCAGAAAAAATGAAGGTAATTTCTCAAAAAGCATTACAGCAAGCAAGTTTTTTAAAATCTGCTAATAAAGTGTTGGCACTTTTTAAAATACCGAAGGAAACCATTATTCACGAAAGCGGACTCACCATTGTGTTAGATGCAATTAATGACCCTGGTAATTTAGGTACTATTATTAGACTTTGTGATTGGTTTGGTGTATCACAACTGGTCTGTTCTATAAATACCGTAGATGTATATAATACAAAGGTAATACAAGCTAGTATGGCTTCTTTTGCTCGTGTTTCTGTTGTTTATACAGATATTTCAGATTTTTTACAAACAACAAAACGCCCAATTTATGCGGCTCAAATGGAAGGTGATAATGTTTATAAGTTAGACCTTGCTACAGATGCTGTTTTGGTGCTAGGGAACGAGGCAAATGGCATTAGCTATGAAACAATGCAATTGATTACTAAACGTATTTCAATACCTCGCTTCGGAATTTTACAGCAAACAGAAAGCTTAAATGTTGCTACTGCAACGGCTATTTTGTTAAGTGAGTTTAGAAGAAATTCCTAATGGAAACTGAGTTTTATAAATACCCCTCGCGTGCCTAAAAAATCAATAGGTGCTGTCCATTGACTATTTGGGTCATCATCATATTTTAATTCATTATTAATAGCAAAAACACCTCTAATAGATGGAGAAAATACAAAATACGACATATAAAAATCTACGCCCAAACCAATTTCGTACATTAAGTTACTTTTTTGCATTCTAAATTCGCCATTTGCATTACCATCTGGATTGTCTTGATTGCTAGAAAAATTGTAGTCATACGCAATACCTCCAATAAGATAGGGACGCATATTACCCAATCGATTGGTATTTAATTTTAAAAGTAGGGGTAGGTGTAAATAAGTGCCGCCTATATCTCTTACACTATCTTTTTTGGTAGCAATGTTATGAAAATATAGTTTTTTTGTATTGCTTGTTAAACCGGGCTCGAAACGCAAGGTAATGTTTTTATGTAATTTTAAACCACCAATAATACCCACGTTAAACCCAACAGTAGGTGCAACTTCTACAAACGTATTAGGAATGTTGTAAGAAATTTTAAAATTGTTTTGGTTAATACCAACATAATAGCCAAAATGTATTTTGTTATGGTCGTACCAATTTTGGTATTCTATAACTTCTTTTTGTGCTTGTATGTTTTGAGTAGAAAGGAATAAAATTCCGAAGAAAAATAAAATATATTTATGCATAACTTATTTAATAGCGGTATAAATGGTTGCTACGCCAAAATTTTGTGGCAGTGCAGTTGCATTATTAAACCCATTTTTTTCTAAAATATTGTTGAAAGCTTTTCCGTATGGAAATGCATTGGCAGATTCTGACAAATATGAATAGGCAACTTTGTCTTTAGAAAAGAGTTTTCCCACCAACGGAAGCACGTATTTTGTGTAAAAATAATACCCTTGTTTAAATGGAAATTTTGTTGGTACCGAGGTTTCTAAAATTACCAAAATTCCATTTGGTTTTAAAACTCTAAGAATTTCTTTAATGCCTTGGTCTAAATGCGCAAAATTTCGAACGCCAAAAGAAACGGTAATAGCATCAAAATGATTGTCTTTAAAGGGCATTTTTTCTGAATCGCCTACTATAAGGGTAACCGTTTTTTCTAGATTTTTAGCTTCAACTTTTTGTTTGCCTACCGCAAGCATACCTTCTGAAATATCTAAACCAATAATCTCAAGAGCACCTGTTTTGGCTAGCGTTATAGCCAAATCTCCGGTTCCTGTAGCGATATCTAGAATTTTTTGAGGTTTTGTTTTACCAACAAGCGCCACTACTTTTTTGCGCCATTTAACATCAATTCCTAAAGAAATTACACGGTTTAAACGGTCGTAATTTTCAGAAATAGCATCAAACATTTTAGCAACTTGTTCTTTTTTGCCAAGAGTAGAATTTTTATAGGGTTTAATTGTTTTTGACATGTTTTTATACGTCTTTTTCTTCTTTTTTTCCGAAGATTTTATTTTTAAAGGCTGCAAATAAACCAGCAATTGCTAGAGCAATTACTTTTCCAAATTTAAGTACGAGTGCAAAAAGTCCAGCTTTAGCAAGAACTTTTCCTGCAATTAAACCACCAATTCCGTAGGCGGCAACTTTATCTATTCCGGGACTAAAATCTGCGTAACGATTACCTTCATTAAAGGATACGCTATTTAATATTTTTTGAACATCGTTGTTGAATTTTGGCAACACAGTAATGTCACCAATGGCATTAAGATTTAAAAACCCTTTTCTACCCAATACTCTAATGTTGTAGTTAAGGGTGTTGATTTCTGCATCTTCAAATTTTAATTCTTTAGCCCAATGTAATTTTTTTGCCGCTTTGTCGTAATAAGGTTTTGCTGCCCAACCTACCATTTCTACAGTTGGATAACCTAACTTTTTACGTTCTTTGTTTTCGCTTTTAGAATCTTTTTTTATGTTTTTTAATAAATCATCATAGTCAATATTTTCTGCGTCATCATCTTTAATATGGCCTTCATTTTCGTAAGAAATTTCAATTGCAAAAGTAAAATCATCACTTATTGGCCCAATATCTTCAGGAAAAAGCATACCAAGACTTGTACTTGGTGGATTACCCCATAAATCTGTTAAAACAGTTGCGGTTTGTAGTGCATCTAAAAATTTATAACCATTAGGTACTTCTATGGTGGCAATGTTATCACCCAATATTACTTTTCCGTGTTTATAGGTGAAAGATTGGTTAATGCTGTCTATTTTTTGTTGAATTTGAACTGGTGTAAGTTCTATTTCGTTTTGCGCAAATCCATTTGCTGTAAGCATCATTACAAATGCAATTAGGTATATTTTTTTCATAATATTTTTTTTAACCGTTAATAGCTACTACTTCATTAATTTGATCTGGCAACATGTCTTTAAGCAGTGCTTCGATACCGTTTTTTAAAGTCATGGTAGAAGAAGGACAGCCACTACAAGCTCCTTGTAAAATAACTTCTACAGTTTTAGAAGTTGCGTTAAATGATTTAAAGGCAATATTTCCACCATCTGAAGCAACAGCTGGCTGAACATGTTCTTCTAAAATTTCAATAATTTGCTTGGATACATCATCAAGGGTTTTAGAAGTTGTTGCGCTATTTTTTTCTTCTGAAAGAATCGTTTTTGTTGATGGAGTAAGTACTACTTTTCCGTCAGCAATATATTCTCTAATAAAACTACGTAGCTCAACAATGATGTCTTGCCATTCTACAATGTCAAACTTAGTAATTGAGACATAATTTTCTAGTATAAAAATTTCTTTAATAAACGGAAAAGTAAATAATTCTTTTGCTAGAGGTGCTGCTTTGGTTTCTTCTATATTTTTAAATTCAAAAGGAGTTTTAGCTAAAAGTTTATTGGTTACAAATTTCATAACCGAAGGGTTTGGTGTGCTTTCTGCATAAACCTCTATGGCTATTTTTTTTGTAGGTGAGTCGTCAATAATAACTGCACCGTCATTATTTAAATAATGCACTATTTGATCTTTAACTTCTTCCTGTACATCATCCCAAGTAACAATATCATAGCGTTCTAAAGCAATAAAATTTGCAGTTAGATATACTTTTTTAACAAACGGCAAATAAAATAACTGTTGCGCTAATGGTGATTGTTTTGCTTCATCAATGTTGTTAAACTCGTAACTTCCTTTTATATCAATCTGTTTACTTACAAATTTTAGGATAGCATTGTTAGACGTTTTTTCTATTGTTACAGAAATTGTACTCATATAAATGATTTTCTGCAAAAGTATGAAAAGAATAATTTAATTAAGAAAAAAATAATTATATGTTTTTTAGTAGTGTCTGTCTAAAGGCGCAAGACCGTTTCACTATTAGACGAAAGATAAAAGACTTGATTGTAACTATACGATAAACAGTTATTTGAAAATTATGATTATTGATAGATAGCATAAAATTAAACAAAACAGAAAAAGCAAGGTGTCTATTTAAAAAAGCTCTTAGAACCTCTATTAAACATAGATTTCTAGCGTTTTTATAAATTTTATGCTATCTATCAATAATCATAATTTTCAAATAACTGTTTATCGTATAGTTACAATCAAGTCTTTTATCTTTCGTCTAATAGTGAAAC
>CAMZLD010000086.1 GCA_947311635.1 uncultured Flavobacteriaceae bacterium
ATTTTTTTTATTGATACTCCGACCCCCCCGTCCTCCCCTCTTTCTTTTCTCGTGGCTTTGTGGTTTTGTGTGTGTGTGTTTGTGGGTGTGTGTGGGTTTGTGTGAGTTGTGAGTAAAAGGAATCAATTACGCGGTTGCTACAAAGCTTTTTCTTTTTAAGTTATATATTATTTATAAGCATTTATTATAAAGCTATCTCAAAAAAACACACATTAGCATTGTGATAATGAGATTGCAATTGAGAGGTGTTCTTTAATTTTTTCATACCTAAATAATTAAATCCGCAATTTTTGTAATGGTTGATTAATCTGTCATTTTTTCCACAGGTATCCATTCTTATGAATTGCTTGTTATGCATCAAAGCAAAATTTTAGACCATTCTACAATTTTTTGTACTAAGTTATTTCCTCTAAATTCTGGGTTTGTAGCAATACGATGAATATAGATAGAAAAATTATTTTCTTTGTCTTCCCAAATTTGTGGGTCACTATATGTTATTGCCCAAATACAAGCAATTTTATTGTTAATTAATAATTTAAACTGCCTATTTTCTAGAACTTCTGTAGTTATAAATTCTTTATCAAATTCTGGCCATTGATTACCTGGGAATTTTATTTTCTGAAAATCGGTAGCCAATTTATACAGCCTAAATATTTCTTGTATATCATTAATACTACTGTTGGTTATAATCATAAATAGGAAAATATGTTTTCAAACTTTACAAATGAATCCTTTTACCACTTTATAATCACACTACCCCAAGTAAAACCACTTCCGAAGGCTGCTAAAACAACAGTATCATTTTCTTTAATTTTTCCTTTTTCCCAAGCTTCTGTTAAAGCAATAATGATAGAAGCTGCTGTAGTGTTGCCAAAAGTCATGATATTATTAAATACTTGATCATCGCGTAATCCAAACTTGCGCTGTATAAATTGTGCAATACGTAAATTGGCTTGATGCGGTATTAACATATCAATATCTGTTACAGATAGGTTATTTTTATCTAAGCCTTCTTTAATAACCTCGCTAAAACGTACAATGGCATTTTTAAACACAAATTGTCCATCCATATACGGAAAATAAGAAATATCCTCTGGGTTTGCTAATAATTCTGGCACCCAATTACGTATACTAGGTGATGCTACAATCAATTTGTCTGCATATTTGCCTTGACTATGTAAGTGTGTAGATAAAATTCCTTTAGAAGTATCTTCTTCGCGTGTTAAAACGGCCGCTCCTGCCCCATCACCAAAAATTATAGAAACACCTCTACCACGTGTTGTTTTATCCAATCCGTTAGAATGAAATTCTGCACCGATAACTAATACATTTTTGTACATGCCTGTTTTGATATATTGATCTGCGGTAGAAATGGCATATACAAAGCCAGAACATTGGTTACGTATATCAATAGCACCAACAGTATCCATTTCTAACATGTCTTGAATTTGAACACCACAACCCGGAAAAAAATAATCTGGACTCAAAGTAGCAAAGACAATAAAATCTATATCTTTTGCTGTTAAACCCGCTCGTTTAATGGCAATTCTTGCAGCTTTTGCACCCATAACTGCAGATGTATCTTCGCTTCCTTCTGGTATCCAATGGCGCTGTTGAATACCTGTTCTTTCTTGTATCCAAGCATCATTGGTGTCCATTATTTTTGATAAATCATCATTGGTTACTACATTGTCTGGCACGTAATACCCGAGTCCTATTATTTTTGAATTGTACATACTTTTGCTTTTATTTAATACAAGCAAAATACAATTTTTTTTACGGTCTAAAAATTTCAATTTTCTTTTTTATCAACAAAAAGGCACTGTCATCTTGTCACTTTTTTACTATTGGCATTTTTGTTGCCATTACATCAAAAAACAATACACTAACATAAAATATATATATTATGACCAAAGGAACTATTAATGTATCGGTAGAAAATATTTTTCCGCTTATTAAAAAGTTTTTATACAGCGATCACGAAATCTTTTTACGAGAGCTTATTAGTAACGCTACAGACGCCACTTCTAAACTTAAATATTTAAGCAATACTGGTGAAGCAAAAATTAAATTAGACAATCTACAGATAGAAGTAAAGATTGACAAAGATGGTAAAAAGCTACACATAATAGACCAAGGTATTGGAATGACCAAAGACGAAGTTGAAAAATACATTAACGAAGTCGCTTTTTCTGGTGCCGAAGAATTTTTAGACAAATACAAAGATGCCGAAGATTCTGGTATTATAGGGCATTTTGGACTGGGCTTCTACTCTGCTTTTATGGTAGCAGATACGGTAGAGATTATTACCAAATCTTATAAAGATGAAGATGCTGTGCATTGGTCTTGTGACGGAAGCCCTAATTACACGCTTAAAAAAGCAAAGAAAAAAGAACACGGAACAGAAATTATCTTACACATTGCAGATGATTCTACCGAGTTTTTAGAAGAAGCAAAAATACGTGAACTTTTGTTAAAGTACAATAAGTTTATGCCAGTACCTATTAAATTTGGCACAAAAGAAATCAACGACCCTAACTTTACACCAAAAACTACCAAAGACAAAGACGGTAAAGAAACCACAGAACCTCACAAACAAATTACGGTAGACAATATCATTAATAATCCAACACCAGCTTGGACTAAAAAACCTACCGAGTTAAAAGACGAAGATTACAATGCCTTTTATAGAGAATTGTATCCAATGCAATTTGAAGAGCCACTGTTTAACATTCATTTAAATGTAGATTATCCGTTTAATTTAACGGGCATCTTATATTTTCCGAAGTTAACCAAAGACTTTAACATTCAAAAAGACAAAATTCAACTGTATCAAAATCAGGTTTTTGTAACCGATAATGTAGAAGGTATTGTGCCAGAATTTTTACAAATGTTGCGTGGTGTAATAGACTCTCCAGACATACCATTAAACGTATCTCGTAGTTATTTACAAGCAGATGGCGCCGTTAAAAAAATAGCATCGTACATTACGCGTAAAGTTGCAGATAAATTAAACTCTTTATTTAAAAACAACCGTAAAGACTTTGAGGCAAAATGGGATGATATTAAAATGGTAATTGAATACGGAATGCTTTCTGAAGAAAAATTCTTTGAAAAAGCAGAAAAATTTGCACTCTACCCTACAGTAGATGGTGAGTATTTTACGTTTGAAGAATTAACCGAAAAAATTAAAGCCTCACAAACCGACAAAGATGATAAAATGGTTGTTTTGTATGCTTCTAACAAAGACGAACAACACAGTTATATTGAAGCTGCAAAAGCAAAAGGCTATGAGGTTTTATTATTAGATTCTCCTATTGTTTCGCATTTAATTCAGAAATTAGAAGGTAGTAAAGAAAAAATTTCTTTTGCACGTGTAGATGCCGATCATATAGATAATTTAATTAAAAAAGATGATACGGTAATTTCTAAGTTAAGTGATGAAGAAAAAACAACATTAGACAGCTTGTTGAAAGCTGTTATTCCTTCAGAAAAATTTACAGTTCAGCTAGAAGCTATGGATAGTAATGCAGCGCCGTTTATGATTACGCAACCAGAGTTTATGCGTAGAATGAAAGAAATGCAAGCAACTGGCGGCGGCGGTATGTTTATGGGTAACATGCCAGAAATGTATAATTTGGTAGTCAATACTAACAATGATTTGGTCAACGAGATATTACATACCAAAACAAAGAAAAAACAAGAACGCTTGATTAATCAAGGATTGGATTTGGCCAAATTATCACAAGGATTACTTAAAGGTGAAGCGCTAACAAGCTTTATTAAACGTAGTTATGAAATGATTAAGTAAATTAAAATATTTTTAAAAACCGTTCCTAATAAGGAACGGTTTTTTTTATAAGTATCTTTATATATGAATTGGTTTTTAGGGTTTCTTTTCTTATCTACAATTTGGTATCTATACAATAGATATTCAACTAAAAAAAGATTTCTAAAATTCAAAAAATATTTAATTAAAAACTGGGGAACCCCTAATAATACAACGTATTATAATTTTTATAGCGTTTCTAGGTATTTTGAAAATACAAAAAAACAAATTGACACCTTTCAAATCATAGATGACAAAACTGCAGATGATTTAGGTATTGATGCGCTTTTTAAATTTTTAAATAGAACAACTTCAAAAATTGGCGAACAATACTTATATTATAAATTAAGAACCATTAAATCTGTAAAGCAGCTAAATTCTTTTAGCACACTCACACAGTTTTTTGAAAAAAACGCCAAAACACGCCTTGACTGTCAAATCATACTTTCTAAACTAAGCAAAATAGAGGCATACAATTTAGAAAGTCTTATCCATGACAAAAGAATTGAAAAACCAAAAAGTTTATGGTTTATAAAATTACTTTCTGCGCTTTCTATTACAACCATAATTAGCAGTTTTTTTTATCCAATAAGTATCCTATTACTACTTCCAATCTTTTCATTAAATTTATTTTTCCATTATAAAAACAAAGGAAACATCAATTACTATATTGATGGTGTTTCTCAATTATCTAAAAGTTTAAAAGTAAGTAAAAAACTAGCTCAAATACCTGCTCTAAATGCGCAATTTAAGAACACTACTTTTATTGAAAAAATTAATGCCATCAAATTAAAAACAGAATTTATAAGTTTTGACAATTATTTAAATAATGAATTTATTGCCATATGGTGGTTTCTGACAGAGTTATTTAAGATTGCTTTTAATCTAGAAATCATTGTTTTTTTTAGCTTTATTGATGCTATTAATAAAGAACAAAAAAGCATAGAAGCTATGTTCCAATTTATTGGAAAAATTGATGCTGCAATTTCAATTGCATCAGTAAAGTCTGAAAACAAATCTATTTGCAGTCCGGTATTTACTTTAGAAAAAAAAATAAAAGCAAAAGCAATTTATCATCCATTAATTGAAAACTGCATTCCAAACAGGTTAAAATTAAAAAATAATAGTTTGCTTTTAACAGGTTCTAATATGTCTGGAAAAACGACTTTTATTAGAACTATTGGGATTAATAGTTTGCTTGCTCAAACCTTTTATATTTGTTTTGCAGAAAACTATACTGCTCCTTTTTTTAAAATACATTCTGCCATTAGAATCAGTGATGATTTATTAAAAGATACCAGTTATTATTTAGAAGAAGTACTTACCATAAAAAAGCTAGTAGATACATCTAATTCACAATATAATAACCTTTTTATTCTTGACGAAATTTTTAAGGGCACTAACACTATTGAACGAATTTCTGGCGGAAAAGCCATCTTAGAATATTTAAACAGTGAAAAAAATATTGTTTTAGTATCTACGCATGACATAGAGCTAACGCAGTTATTAGAAACAAAAAACTATACTTTATTTCATTTTAATGAGCAAATCGTAAATAATGAATTGTTTTTTGATTACCAATTAAAAAAAGGAAAGCTTAAAACAAGAAATGCCATTAAAATCTTAGAGTTAAATAACTATCCTTCAGAAATTATTAGCAATGCTAAAAATACACAAAAAGCATTTTTTAAAAGTTAATTTCATAAAAATCAACAATTCCTGTTGATACATCATACATTGCGCCAACAATTTCTATTTCGTTGTTCTTTTCCATTTCAGAAAGGATAGGACTTTTTTCACGTATCTGTTCTATAGAATGCTTTACGTTTAATGCTGAAACTTCCTCAATCGAAGCATCATCTAAAGCTTTATTTTTCCCTTCACTAATTGTAGTAACAGACGGTTGTATTTTTTGTAATAAAGCAGTAACATTACCCATTTCTACATGTTTACAAGCAGCAGTTACAGCACCACATTTGGTATGTCCCATCACAACAATAATTTTAGAACCCGCTACTTTACAAGCATATTCCATAGAACCTAGTACATCTTCATTTACAATATTACCAGCTACTCGCACACTAAAAATATCGCCGATACCTTGGTCAAAAACCAACTCTGCAGGTACTCTAGAGTCTATACAAGATAAAATAACTGCCTTTGGAAATTGCCCACCAACGGTTTGTTTTACTTGCGATAAATAATTTACATTTTCTTTTTTATTATCCGTAAATCTTTTATTGCCTTCTAATAAATCTGCTAAAACATTACTTGGTGTTAAAGCGTCTTGATTTTCTTTTGTTATTGTTGTTGTTCTCATGTTCTTAATTTTTTTTAGTTATATTCTTTTTTACCCAAACAACAGCTTCATCAAACGTTTTAAAAATTTGATCTTTTGGCACTAAATCTGGGATGATATCAATTTTTTCTAGTAAATATCTTGGTTGTTCTATAATATTTACTAACACTACTTTTTTACCTTCTTTTACCAAATCTACCAAAGCATCTTCTAAAGCATATAAACCCGATTGATCTATATATTGCATGCGCCCCATTCTAATAATTATGGTAGATGCTGTTTCAGGAATTTGTTTGATAAGTTGCTGGAAATCGCTCGTAGAGCCAAAAAACAAAGGGCCTTTGATGTGTTTTATAAAA
>CAMZLD010000087.1 GCA_947311635.1 uncultured Flavobacteriaceae bacterium
AGCGAGTATTACCAGCAACTGTTGATATTGTTGATATTGCAGGTTTGGTAAAAGGAGCAAGTAAAGGCGAAGGTTTAGGAAATCAATTTTTAGGAAACATTAGAGAAACCGATGCCATTATTCACGTATTGCGTTGCTTTGATAACGATAATATTATTCATGTAGATGGTAGTATTGACCCAATTAGAGATAAAGAAACCATCGATATAGAATTACAACTAAAAGATCTTGATACTGTAGAAAAACGTTTAGAAAAAGTAAAACGAGCAGCTAGAACTGGTAATAAAGAAGCGCAAGCAGAAGAAATTGCGCTAAATAAAGTAAAAGATGGTTTAGAAGCAAGTATTTCTGTAAGAGCCATCGATTTAACAGATAAAGAACGCGAAGAATATATCAAAAGTTTACAATTTATTACAGATAAACCAGTGCTTTATGTTTGTAATGTTGACGAAAAAGCAGCAGTAACTGGCAATGACTATGTTGTAAAAGTAAAAGAAGCTGTTAAAGATGAAAATGCAGAAGTTATTGTACTTGCAGTAGGTACAGAAGCCGATATTAATGAATTAGAAGACTACGAAGAGCGTCAGCTTTTTCTAGAAGATATAGGTTTGCAAGAGCCAGGTTCTTCCGTATTAATTAGAGCAGCATACAAACTATTAAACCTACAAACCTATTTTACTGCAGGTGTAAAAGAAGTACGTGCTTGGACTATAAATATTGGTGATACTGCTCCACAAGCAGCAGGTGTTATCCATACCGATTTCGAAAAAGGTTTTATTAGAGCAGAAGTCATTAAATACGAAGATTTTGTAAACTTCGGAAGCGAGGCAAAAGTAAAGGAAGCCGGAAAACTACATGTTGAAGGAAAAGAATACGTTGTACAAGATGGAGATATGATGAATTTTAGGTTTAATGTTTAGAAAAATTACTAATTATTTTATTACTGTCCGTTTTAGATGTAACATAACTCAGTAATTATCTAAATATTAGTAGAATAAGTATTTTAAAAATAGGCTAGTAGCATTTTTTACTTTATTAAAAAGTAATATAGTTATCCTATTAAAATTTATAAAAATGCTAAAAAGTTATGTTTAATAGAGGTTCTAAGAGCTTTTATAAATAGACACTTTGCTTTTACTGTTTTTTTAATTTTATGTTATCTATCAATAACCTTAATTTTCAAAGAACTGTTTAACGTATAGTTACAATTAAGTCTTTTATCTTTCGTCTAATAGTGAAACGGTCTTATATCTTTAGACGGACGCTACTAAAAAAGTAATTAAAAAAAACGGTTTATTTTATAGTTATAATTAAGTCTTTTCTCTTATTTATTAAAGTAAAACGGTCTTATGCCTTTTCTATGACACAACTAAATATTTTATTAAAAAAGTCTGTTGATAACTATTTCAACAGACTTTTTTATTTTTTTTAATGAAGTGGTACATTAGCATGCTTGCATAAAACCCTAAAATGGCTAAAGAAACAAAATATACCGAAGACAATATACGCTCATTAGACTGGAAAGAGCATATACGTATGCGTCCCGGCATGTATATCGGAAAACTAGGTGATGGATCATCACCAGACGACGGAATTTATATTCTTTTAAAAGAAGTTTTAGACAATTCTATTGACGAATATGTTATGGGCGCTGGTAAAACCATAGAAGTTTCTATTCATGGTACAAAAGTTATTGTTCGTGATTATGGACGTGGCATTCCTTTGGGTAAAGTTGTAGATGTTGTTTCTAAAATGAATACTGGCGGAAAATACGACTCTAGAGCTTTTAAAAAATCGGTAGGTTTAAATGGAGTAGGTACCAAGGCAGTAAATGCACTATCCGCTTTTTTTAGAGTAGAATCTACAAGAGATGGTCAATCTGCGTCTGCAGAATTTGAACGTGGCGAGCTTATTAATACAGAGCGTTTAGAAGAAACCTCACGTAGAAAAGGAACCAAAGTTTCTTTTATTCCAGATGAAACTATTTTTAAAAAATACAAATTCAGAAATGAGTATGTTGCCAAAATGCTTAAAAATTATGTGTATTTAAACACGGGTTTAACCATTGTTTTTAATGGCGAAAAATACTATTCAGAAAACGGGTTAAAAGATTTATTGTCAGAAAACATTTCAGAAGAAACAAGACTCTATCCAATCATTCACTTATTAGGAGAAGACATAGAAATTGCTTTAACACACAGTAAAACACAATATAGCGAAGAATATCATTCTTTTGTAAACGGACAACATACCACCCAAGGAGGAACGCACCAAAACGCCTATAGAGAAGCATTGGTAAAAACCATACGTGATTTCTTCGGAAAAAATTACGATGCATCAGACATACGTAAATCTGTTGTTACAGCCATTAGCATTAAAGTTATGGAACCTGTTTTTGAAAGTCAAACCAAAACAAAACTTGGGTCAACAGAAATAGGAGGAGGGTTACCTACAGTACGTACCTTTATCAACGATTTTGTAAAGACACGTTTAGATAATTATTTACATAAAAACCCTGATACAGCTAGTAAAATTCAGCAAAAAATACTACAAGCAGAAAGAGAACGTAAAGACCTTTCTGGAATACGTAAATTAGCAAGAGAACGTGCTAAAAAAGCAAGTTTGCACAATAAAAAATTACGAGATTGTAGAGTGCATCTAAGTGATATGAAAAAAGACAATCGCTTAGACACAACCCTTTTTATAACAGAAGGAGATTCGGCAAGTGGATCAATTACAAAATCACGAAATGTAAATACACAAGCCGTATTTAGCCTTAAAGGAAAACCATTAAACAGTTACGGTCTTTCAAAAAAAATCGTTTATGAAAACGAAGAATTTAATCTTTTACAAGCAGCGTTAAACATAGAAGATAGCATTGAAAATTTGCGCTATAATAATATTGTAATTGCAACAGATGCAGATGTTGATGGGATGCATATTAGATTGTTGCTCATAACATTTTTCTTACAATTTTTCCCAGAAGTAATTAAAGAAGGACATTTATACATTTTAGAAACACCCTTATTTAGAGTAAGAGATAAAAAAGATACGCATTATTGTTATTCAGAAGCAGAAAAGCAAGAAGCCATTAAATCATTACGTGGAAAAGTTGAAATTACGCGATTTAAAGGATTGGGAGAAATTTCACCAAATGAATTTAAATTTTTTATAGGCGAAGATATTCGACTAGATCCTGTTATGTTAGACAAAGAAGTACCTGTAGAAGAAATGCTATCATTTTACATGGGTAAAAACACACCAGACCGCCAAAAATTTATCATTGAAAATTTAAAAGTTGAATTAGATTTAGTAGAAGAAAACTAGCATGCAAGAAGAAAACGAAGATATTCAAGATTTTTATAACAATCCACAAGAAACCATTACCAAAGTAACTGGTATGTACAAAGAGTGGTTTTTAGATTACGCATCGTATGTTATTTTAGAACGTGCCGTACCCGCAATAGATGACGGATTTAAACCAGTGCAGCGACGTATTATGCAATCTATGAAAGATTTAGATGATGGTCGTTACAATAAAGTGGCAAATTTGGTAGGACACACTATGCAGTATCATCCACACGGAGATGCAAGTATAGGTGATGCAATGGTGCAACTTGGTCAAAAAGAATTACTCATAGACATGCAAGGTAACTGGGGAAATACCTTGACAGGAGACCGTGCTGCCGCCTCTCGTTATATAGAAGCACGTTTGTCTAAGTTTGCTTTAGATGTTGTTTTTAACCCGAAAACAACCGATTGGAAACTCTCTTATGACGGAAGAAGAAAAGAACCCGTAGATTTGCCTGTAAAATTCCCACTTTTATTAGCGCAAGGAGCAGAAGGTATTGCCGTAGGTCTATCAACCAAGATTATGCCTCATAATTTTAACGAATTGATAGATGCATCAATTAAATATTTAAAAGGTAGAAGCTTTAAAATAGTACCCGATTTTTTAACTGGCGGAATAGCAGATTTCACCAATTACAATGACGGCAAACGAGGTGGGAAAGTTCGTGTTAGAGCCAAAATTTCGCAGCTAGACAAAAAAACATTAGTCATCACAGAAGTGCCTTTTGGCACCACAACAGCTTCATTGATAGATTCTATTTTAAAGGCCAATGATAAAGGTAAAATTAAAATAAAAAAAATTGAAGATAATACAGCCGCACATGTAGAAATATTAGTGCATCTTCCTGCGGGTATTTCGCCAGATAAATCGATAGATGCTTTGTATGCATTTACAAATTGCGAATTAAGTATTTCTCCTTTAGCTTGTGTAATAGAACATAACAAACCAGTATTTATTGGTGTTGCAGAAATGTTAAAGCATTCTACAGATCATACCGTAAGCTTGCTAAAGCAAGAGTTAGAAATACAATTAAATGAATTAGAAGAACAATGGCATTTTTCTTCTCTAGAAAGAATTTTTATAGAGAATAGAATTTACCGAGATATTGAAGAAGAAGC
>CAMZLD010000088.1 GCA_947311635.1 uncultured Flavobacteriaceae bacterium
ACTCTAATAGACCTATTAAATTTCTACTTTTAATAGGTCTGTTTGAGTATTTGCGAATACAATAGATAGACCGATAAAGGGCGACCACAAGGGTACGCCCCTACTGTTTTGTGTGAAAAATATAAATATAGTATTTTTTTGTAAAAAATGTAAAGATAGGAAATATACTTTCTTATCTTTTTTTATATGAATACTTCTATTTTTTCTGGGTTTACCAATCAGTATGAGTTGAGTAAAACTTTGCGGTTTGAGTTGAAGGCGAGTGAAAATTTTACTCCCGATTTAAAAAAAGGAGATATTCAAAAACTACTATCTCAATTTCAAAATATTCAAGATTTTTTTCTGGATATTTTTGTGTACAAAAATGATTTTGAAAAAGAAAAGAAGATAACTTTTAAGAAAGGACGAAAAATAAAATATGGTTGGTTGCGAAATAATACAAAACATAGTTTTTATGATAGGTCTGAATCTCTTTTAGAAGAAAAAAATAAAGAATTAAGAGAAAAACATAAACAAGAAATTACTATTAAAGGACTAGATACAAAACCTTATTTAACTTCCATTGATTATCTGCCAAAAGAATTTTTACGATGGGTAAATGAATGGCAAGACCTAAGAAGCCAGCTAGATAAATTTGTGAACACAAAAGAAAAAGAGCAAGAAAGGCGAAGTGAAATTGCTTTTGTTTTACGAAGGTTTTTAAAACGACAAAATTTTTTATTTATTCAATCATTTGCAAATTCTGTAATGGATTTACAAAATAGCAAAGGAATTGATGATGATCACGAAATACAAAAATTACGAATATTATTATCAGATACTTATATAAATTTAAAATCTTGTGAGCAAGAATATTTACCGTCTCAAAGCGGTGGAGTGCTTTTACATAAAGCAAGTTTGAATTATTATACACTCAATAAAGATCCTAAAGAGGAATATAAGAAATTAAAGAGTGAAAAAGAAAAAGAAATGAAATATAACTTACCAAGATATATTTATAATCGAGAAAAAAATAGAAATGTTAAATTTAAATGTTCTGACAGTTGGCTTATTTCAATAGGAATAGGGATATCCTTTAAAAGAAAAAGCTTAGATGATGTTTATTCTGATTTAAAAAATTGGAAAGCAGAACAAAAATCAAAATTTAATGAAGCTGTCGCAGGGGATAAGTTATCAGTAAGTAATTTTAGAGAAAAATTTCCTCTATTTGATACTTCAGATGAAAACTTTGAAGTGTTTTATGAATTAACAAAAGAATTAGATAATCTGGAAGGAAATGATGCAAAAGAAAAAGCAAAAGAACGAGGAAGTTTTTTTAATAAACCCACAGAAACTATACAAACAAAAAATTATTACGAATTTTGTGAATTATTTAAAAGAGTAGCCCTCAAACGAGGACAAATTATTGCAAAAATAAAAGGAATAGAAAACGAAGAAGTACAATCACAAATGCTTGATTCCTGGGCGGTAATAACAGAAGAAAAAAATAAAAAATCTGTAATTTTTATCCCACGAGAAAATAAAAAAGATGAAATAAAAAATGATAAATTAGGAAATCACGGAAACGCTCATAGCTTTATTGAGAGTAATTTTGATAAAAATAAAACAGAAGGTGAAATTACTCTTTATCATTTTAAATCTCTTACTTTACGAGCATTAGAAAAATTATGTTTTAAAGAAATAAAAAATACATTCGCTCCTGAATTAAGAAAAGAAGGAATTCAATTTCCGAGATATAAAGAAGAAGGACGAGCAGAGAATAAAGAGCAATATGAGAAAAAAATGATAAAATTTTATCAAGATATTTTAAAATCAAATTATGCAAAACAATATTTAGACTTGGTTGATTTTGGTGGATTACAAAAGGTTTTAGATGAAACAGATTTTGAAAATTTACAGGAATTTGAAACAGCTCTTGAAAAAGTCTGTTATGTAAAAGTTCCACTAAAAATTTCAGAAGAACAAAAAAATGAGTTTATCAACGATTTTGATGCAAAAGAGTTTGAAATGACAACGCGAAGTATTGCTGGAAAGAAAAAAGAAAATAGACATTCTGAAATTTTGAAAGATTTTTGGAGTAATGAAAACAGAGAAAATAATCACATTATAAGATTAAACCCAGAAATGAGTATTTTTTATCGTGAGACTATTTCTGATAAAAGTAACGAGGAAAGAGAAAATAATAAAACAAGCATAACTAACAGATATTCAAAACCGCGTTTCACTCTTGCAACAACCGTTTCGTTAAATGCTCTAAGCGAAAAATCAAATTTAGCATTTAAAACGACTCAAGATATAAAAAATCACATTGAAAAATTTAATGGTGAATTTAATGAAAAATTTGATGGTGAATGGGTATATGGAATTGATAGAGGAATAAAAGAATTGGCAACTTTAAATGTTGTAAAATTTTCTGATGAAAAAAATGAATTTGGAGTTTCGAAGTCAAAAGAATTTGCGAAAATACCTGTATATAAATTGAGAGATGAAAATGCTGTTTTAAAGAAAAATGGAGAAATTGTAAAAAATGCAAAAGGAGAAGAGAGAAAAATAATTGATAATATTTCAGCGGTTTTAAAAAAGGGAGAGCCAGACGATAATCTTTTTAAAAAAGATACAGTTTCATCAATAGATTTAACGCAAGCAAAACTTATAAAAGGGCATATTATTTTAAATGGAGACCAAAAAACATATCTCAAATTAAAAGAGTTATCGGCTAAACGAAGAATTTTTGAACTTGTTATTTCTAGAAAAATCAATAAAAATTCAGAAATTACAGGTAAAAAAACTTTGATAATAGGAGGAGTGTCATTTTATTGGCTTTTAGAATGGCAACGTCAAGATACATGGAAAAATGAACGAGAAGAATTGAAAAAAAGATTAACAGAGTATAAAAATAAAATTATTGATAATTTATCAATATCAAAAGAGTTTCCTTTCGATGAAATAGAAAAAATAAACCATTTGCGAGATGCAATAACAGCAAATATGGTAGGGATACTATTTTATTTGCAAACAAAACTTAAAATGCCTGGATTCATAGGGTTGGAAAATATGGATATTATAATGAAATATCATAATGACAAAATAATAGATGAACATTTTCAACAAAGTAATGAAGATATTTCTAGGAGACTAGAATGGTCACTTTATAGAAAATTTGCAAACATTGGCGGTGTTCCTCCTCAGATAAAAGAATCCATTTTACTAAGAGATGATTTTAAGACTTATCAGGTTGGAATATTAAAATTCGTAAAAATTGGAGGTACAAGTAGAGGGTGTCCAAATTGTCCAAAAGAATGGAGTGAAAAATGTGAAGATAAAAATTGCAGAGAGTGTGAAAAATGCAAGGAGAATAAAATCTATGGTAAAAACAAGTTGAAAAATATCTATATTTGCAAAGATGTAGAAGATTGTAAATTTTCTTCGAAAGAAAATAGAAATACATTAGAAAAAAACCTTGATAATTCTGATAAAGTCGCAGCATATAATGTCGCAAAAAATGCGTTTAATAACCTTTACACCTAAATCATATGGAACTCACAGAACTTTTAAACCTCTCAAAAATAGAGCTTATAATTATAACAGGGGTAATTACTTATTTTTTTACAAGTCTAAAACTAAAAGCACAATTTAATCATCGTCTTGTAGAAAATCTATATGAAAAAAGATTTGCAACCTATACAAAACTTTTAGAAATTACACAACATTTAGGGAAGTCAGAAATCAGTTTTGAAGACCATAAAAAAGCACGAGAAGAAATTCAAAATTGGATAATGACCAGTGGAGGATATTTATTACTTACAAAAAAATCATTAAAAGAGATAAATACAATGAAAGATCTCTTGAAAAAAGGGAAATCAACAAAAGAAGGTTGGGAACAAAGGCATTTAACAAAAGTTTTTGAATGTAGAGGACGACTTCGAGGAAGCTTGCGGGATGAATTTAATTTTTTACACGAAGCGGAAATTTCAGTATAATAAAAGTAATTAAAG
>CAMZLD010000089.1 GCA_947311635.1 uncultured Flavobacteriaceae bacterium
CAGAAAAAGTAAGGTGTCTATTTTAAAAGGCTCCTAGAACCTCTATTAAACATAACTTTTTAGCGTTTTAATCGGACAACAATGTTATTTTTCTATTAAATAATCAAATCGATACCAAGCATTTGGAAGGTTTTTGGGTTGTTCTAAAAAAATTCCTTTTACATTAAAATGCTTACAGATGGTATCTAACTCTTGTTGTTTCCAAAATTTACCCATTGGGTTTGTTCCTTTTAGTTTACTAGTAAACAAATAAAATTTCTTTTTCAACGTATTGTAAAAGACAAAACGTTTTTTATAATCAGGTATATCTCCTATAAATATTTTCCCGTTGGGTTTTAAAAGGCGTAACATTTCAGCAATAAGCTTTTCTCCTTGCCCTTTTTTATCAAAATACTGAAATGAAAATTGCACATAAATAGCATCAAATTGATGTTGTATTACTTTAGAAAGCGCTAATGCATCACCAACACTGTAACAGCTATTATTTGTATGAAATTTATTTTTTGCAACAGCAATTAAATTTTCTGATTGATCTATACCAACTATAGACTTTACGTGCAACGCAACACCTTTAGTTATCATACCGTTTCCGCAGCAAACATCTAGAACTTGAGATGATTTTGTAAGTTGTAAATTACGTACTATATGATTTATTGTAAGTGAGAGATTTTCGTCTTTCTTGCGCTGTACTTGAGCAATAACATTGTCCGTTTGACTTGCTACACTATTCCAAAATATTTTCCAATTCATCACTTTTACAATCAAAAATCAAAAATAGCTATATTTTTCGATACTATTTGGTACAATCTTTGTATTTTTGCCTGCTAAAATAATCATCATGATTTTACCTATAATAGCTTATGGTAGCCCAGTGTTAAAAAAAATGTGTCAAAAAATTGATGCAAATAACAAAGCGCTTGAAACTTTAATCAACAATATGAAAGAGACTATGTTAAACGCTCATGGCGTTGGTTTAGCTGCTCCACAAATTGGTGAAGCCATTCGTTTGTTTATTGTTGACACCTCTCCTTTTGCAGAAGATGATGAACTAGAAGTGTCTGAAAGAAAAAAATTAAAAGCTTTTAAAAAGGTATTTATCAATGCAAAAATTACAGAAGAAAAAGGAGATGAATGGGTATTTAATGAAGGTTGTTTAAGCATTCCAGACATTAGAGAAGATGTATTTAGAAAACCAACAATTACTATTGAATATGTTGATGAAAATTTCAAAAAACATACAGAAACTTATGATGGTTTAATTGCACGTGTCATTCAGCATGAATACGACCATATTGAAGGCATCTTATTTACAGATAAACTGTCTTCTTTAAAAAAACGACTCTTAAAAAAACGATTAGATAATATTTCAAAAGGGAAAATTGATGTAGATTACAGAATGAAATTTCCTTTATTAAAAAGAAAAAAATAACACATGGGATTAACAAAAATTATTTCAGTAACCGGAAAACCTGGTTTATACAAAGTCATTGGGCAATCTAAAGCAGCCTTTATTGTAGAGTCTTTACTTGACAACAAAAGGTTCCCGATTACAGACACTCAAAATGTAAGTGCTTTAAATGATATTGCCATCTACACTTTTGAAGAAGAAGTGCCTTTGCGCCAAGTCCTTAAAACCATAAGTCAAAAAGAACAGGGTAAAAAAGCGTTAAGTCATAAAGAAAGTGCCAACAAACTTTTAGCCTATTTTGCAGAAATATTGCCAAATTTTGATCAAGAACGTGTCTATCCTTCTAACATAAAAAAAGTAGTACAATGGTATAATCTTTTGGTAGATGCTAAATTTGATTTCTCTACCATTACAGAAGAAACCACCGAAGAAGCGTAAATGAATACCAGATCTCAACAATTAAAAGCCTTTAATCGCCTACTTGACATTATGGATGAGCTGCGAGAAAAATGCCCTTGGGATCAAAAACAAACCCTAGAATCTCTAAGACATCTAACCATAGAAGAAACCTATGAGCTTGGAGACGCTATTTTAGATAATGACTTGCCAGAAATTAAAAAAGAATTGGGCGATTTATTATTACACATTGTTTTTTACGCAAAAATTGCTTCTGAAACCAATGCCTTTGATATTGCAGATGTAGCAACAAGTATTTCTGAAAAACTTATTTATAGACATCCACATATTTACGGAAATACTACCGTAAAAGACGAAGAAGAAGTTAAACGAAATTGGGAGCAATTAAAACTAAAAGAAGGAAAGAAATCTGTTTTAGAAGGCGTTCCAAAATCATTGCCAGCAATGGTAAAAGCAAATCGAATTCAAGACAAGGTAGCTGGTGTAGGCTTTGATTGGGAAAAGCCCGAACAAGTTTGGAAAAAAGTACAAGAAGAATTAGCAGAACTAAATGTAGAAATTAAAAACAACAACAAAGATGCTATTGAAGCAGAATTTGGTGATGTCTTATTTTCTATGATAAACTACGCACGTTTTATTGGTGTTAATCCAGAAAATGCCCTAGAACGTACCAATAAAAAATTTAGCAAACGCTTTCAGTATTTAGAAAACGAAGCTGCAAAAGATGGCAAAAAACTTGCAAACATGTCACTTGCAGAAATGGACATTTACTGGAATAAAGCAAAAACGTTTTTTAAATAAAACGGTAAAGGTCAGTAGATAGTTTCATAACCATAATCCCCTATATTTCAATAATTCTGTCTGGTCGAGCCTTTCGTCTACGCTCAAGATAAACTAAAGTCGAGACTTTTTTATGAGATGAATTATAGTCAATAGTTCTCGACTGCGCTCGAACTGACAAAAGCATCTTTATAAAGCTCTATAAATAAGTGTTTTAAATTTAAATAAACCTATGCTGTTATCTACTGACCTCTATAAAACGGTTTAAGAAAGTAACTCTTTGTTTTCTTTTTTAAATTTTGACAATTGCAAACACAAATCAACCAAAGTTGTAGTAGAATGGTGCTTTAATTCGTCTTTTAATTGTTTTACCGTTGCTGTTTTCATTTAATCAATTAATGATTCTCCGTTTAGATTTGTCGTTAAAATATCGCTCATTAAATCAAAAAATGGCCGCAGTGTTTTAAAATAGACAGCTACTTTATTTATAAAATCTGGTGCTAATACTTCTTGATCTGTTAGAGGTTTTACAGCAACAAATCCTTTTTTCTTTATCAAATCTATATTGGGGTGATTTTTATCAAACCCTCTAGGGGCAGATTTCAATTCAGCTCCTTGCAACGTATTTCCGAAGACATTATTAAATTTTTTAGCATTTAAAATAGCTCTCATTTCTGAAGCGTCCATTTCAAATTCTTTTCGAATTCTGAATAAATCTTCTTTATTAGGCTCCCAAAAACCTCCTGCTAAAAAAGATTCTCCTGGTCTAATGCGTAAGTAATAACCACCTCTTCGCTGTTTTCCGTTTCGAGAATAAGATCCTGCAAAATGTGGTTGATAAGGCGTTTTATCTTTAGAAAAACGAACGTCTCTGTAAATACGATACAGCTTAAATCGATCAATTTCATCATGCTTATTTAAATTAGATTGAACGGCAGCATAAAATTCTTTTACCAAGGTTTGTTCTACTTTAAAAGCATCTTTATGTGTATGAAACCATTCTCGGTTGTTATTTTTCTTTAAATCTTTTAAGAACTGAAGTGTTGATTTTTGTATTCTCATTATTTTACATTAGCAATGATAGATTGTACCACTTCTGGATTTAATAAAGTTGACGTATCACCTAAGTTAGACAACTCACTACCTTTATTGATGCCTTTAGATTTTAAAACATTAGCAAATTTATTTACACGCTTAGACAATTCATTGTACGTGATATGTAAAGCTTTCTCTTTTGGATTGTTTGGCTCAAAAATAATGGCTGTTTTAGAACCCTTGATTAATAAATGTCTGTCTATACAATTTTCTGTAATGTGTAACTTTGCTCCTTGAAACCATTTAATGGCTGGCTTAGAAAAATCCCATTCTAAAACCTTGTCCCATTTTTTTCGCCAAATAAAATGTTCTTCGGCGATTTCTTCCCAAAAAACTTCAGGGTTTCTAACAGATTCTCTATAAACTTGATAATATTCTTCTAGGTGTTTGATGTGGAAATTACTCATATTTCAATATTACCAACCTGGTGAAAAATTAAGTCCAAAAACGCCTTGTTTATTACCTTTTAAACTCAACGGAAAACCATAATAAGGCTCTAAAATTAATTGCCCAAATAAATTTACACGTAATGAGAGCCCTACACTAGAAATTACTTTAGATTGTTTTAGTGTTCTATCAATATTATTTCGGGCATTTTGCCCCCAAACAACACCAGTATCAACAAAAAAGTTAAGATCAGAAAAGAACATGCCCGATTTAATTGCTGCCAAACGCTCTGGGCCTGTTAAAGGAAAACGTACTTCAAAATTACCTACAAACATTTTATTTCCTAATAAATCATTTGGTTGTAAATCATTCGCACCCAAATTAAAAGCTCTACTAAAAGCTTTGTAGTTATAGCCTCTAACTAAGGTTTCATACCCTAAGTATAAAGGAATTGTAAATGGATTGTCTGCATCTTTTCCGAAGCGAGAATAATGATACGCTTTAAAAGCTAAGGTTACTGGTTTTAAAAAGAAATATTTTCTTATGTCTGTTAAAAAAGACGTACTTGTAATGCTACCAACAGATTGTTGTATTTCAAAACGCATCCTACTCCCTTTCATTGGAGAGGTAAGCCCAAAGGAAGAATCATCAACTACATATGCCAAACTAACATCTTGAAAATTAATAGGATCTGAAACAGGTATATTTCGATCTCTATCTTGCCCAAAAAAATAGGTTCCAGATTGATCGTAATAATTATTAATTTTATCTAATCTAAAAGTGTAATAATTAAACGAAGTACTTGCCTCTAATCGATGGTTTTTAGAAAAAGGAAAATACGTAAATGCGGATAGTTGATTGTTAAATATTCTAAAAATATTATAGGTTTGCTTAATTGCTGTTGTTGGAGTACTGTTTAAAACTATAGTATCTAATGCATATTGTGTACTTACGTATTTATAAGGCACATGAGATAAACTACCACCCCAAGCCAGTCTATTTTTTTTATTCACATAAGCTCCTTGTACTCCAAAATCTTGTAATTCGCCATTTAAAACGGCACCAGCATAAATTTGCTGATCATTTAACATGTCTCCAAAAAGCATGTTAATGCCTCCAACTAACCCATTACCATACCTACTTGTTGATACACCAACACCACCATTACTAATGTATTGTAATTGCATTTTTGGTTTGTAATTCTTTTTAGAAATGCTGTCTAATAAGACATAAGATTCTATTGCTAAATTTTTGGTAACAAACGTTTTTTGAAGATTTAAAGAAGGTAATAACGCAGCTTCTTGGTGTACTGCATCAATAGCAACTTCTTTATTTAATAATTCAGACACCTTCGCCTTATAAATTTCGTACAAGCCATTAAAATAAAAGCTGTATAAAATTTCGTTCGTTTTATTAGAATATGTAAGCGCACTACTGTATTTGGTAATGCCACTAATACCGGTATAAAAATTTGTTTTTTGAGTAACGGTTTGGGCATCTATATTATAGGCATACAAATCTCTAAAACCTTCTCTATCTGATAAAAATAAAACTTCTTCTCCAGAAGCTGTAAAAACGGGATTTAAATTATCTGCTCCTACAAAAACTTTAGGGTATAAAATTTTTCCTGTTGCAACATCTAAAAAAGCAAAACTTGCTTTATTAGAAAGATTGTTTTTTGCAGAGGTGGCAAAATCTGTAGTAAATACAATTGTTTTACCGTCTGGCGACCAATTAGGTTGCATATTAGCATACTTGTCATTGGTGATTTGGGTAACTTTTTGATTAGATATATTTACGGTATACAAATCACTTTGCCCTTCTTTTAAGGCAGAAAATAAAATTGTTGTACCGTCTGGCGACCATGCTAAATTTTCTATAGAGGCAATATTTTTAATAAAAAATTCTGAAACTACTTTGTTTTTTACAATATCACTTATCACTATTTTATTTCTTCCTTTACTATAAATTACAAAGGCATATTTTTGACTATTTGGAGACCATGTGCCTGAGCTATTAAAACCTGCTAAATCATCTAAGTGACTTGTTTTTGTACGTGTTGAAAGTTTTTTAATGATACTACCTGTTTTTGCATCTGCTAGATACAAATCAATACTAAAAATATCTTTTTCTGATAGAAAGATAAAGTATTTTCCATTTGGACTCACAGCAGGTGCAATATTTAAACGCCCACCATTTTTAGCATCTACAAGTTTTTTTCCGAAGGGTTTTTTTCTGTGATTTTCTAGAAAGGCTTCGTAATACTTTTTGTTAGTAGCTTTCCATTTTGTTGAAAAACTATCAATTGGTAGTCCTAAAATTCTTTCAAAACCTTCTTTTACACCCAAAAATGCCGTTTCTTTATAAAGCGGAAAAATTTTGTCATCACCAAATGTACCTCCTACAAAAGCCCAAAAATTTTGACCATATCGATATGGAAAGTATTTTGATTTATAAAGGGTTTTTATCGTAGGAAAATAATCATTTAAAACTGCATCACGCATCCACATGGCGGTGTGCGAATCTACATTACCTATAGACATATATTCTGCCAAACCTTCTGTCATCCATAAAGGAACATTTGCCATGTTTTTAAACGACAGCGAGTCATTTGACTTTAACATATTATACTGATGTGTGTGCACTAACTCATGCCCTAGTACGTGATTTGTCTGCCCGTACGAGTATGTAAGTGGCAATATAACCCTGTTTTTTAAACCTTCTGTTACACCGCCAGTTGACGTTCCTATTAAACCGCCAACTACTGATGATTGCTGAAAATCACCATGATTTGCATATAAAATAAGCGGTACTTTGTAATCAAAGGTATCTTTAAAAACTCTGTAATGTTTTGATTTCCAAAGTTCTGCATCCCTTACAACACCTTCTATTAAAGAATCATTTTTAGTGTAATAATAGGTGTCATAGCTTTTAGAATCAATTATTTTAAAATCAAAATTTTTATATTTCACTTTATTCTTTCCAAAATATTGTGCGTTCAAAGTCGCTGAAAAGAATAAAAATGCCAAAAAACCAAAAACCAATTTTATATTTCTCATTGTTTAAATTTTATGAATACTTATAAAGTAGTACGCATGTTAAGCCACTAAATTACATTATTTTTAATTATTATTATTTAATAAGATGTTAAAAATTATTATTGAAATGGTTATATTTGATTCCTTAATACGATATGAATTTTCAAGTTTTTATTGAACTCTTACTTAATAACTGGCAAATTATTTTATTATTTTTTACCATTGCAATTCTCTACGCTTCTGTTGGATTTGGTGGTGGATCTAGTTATTTAGCAGTCTTAGCGTTAACCACAATGGCTTTTTCGCAGATTAGAGCAACCGCATTGCTTTGTAATATTGTTGTTGTAACCAGCGGTACTTTTATGTATGCAAAACATGGATACTACAATTGGAAAAAAGTAGCACCCTTAGTTCTATTTTCAATTCCAATGGCTTATCTAGGTGGTTATTTAAAAATTAGTCAGCACTTCTTTTTTCTACTTTTAGGCATTACATTATTGGTAGCTGCAATCTCTATGTGGTTTTCAAAAATAATTTCTGAAATGCATATAAAAAGCACTTCAAAAACAACTTTTTTAAAAGATGGCGCTTTTGGCGGAATCATTGGTTTTATCTCTGGAATGGTTGGTATAGGCGGCGGTATTTTTCTTGCACCATTACTTCATTTAACAAAATGGGATACTCCAAAAAAAATTGCGGCTACTGCTAGTTTTTTTATTTTAGTAAATTCTATAGCAGGCTTACTAGGGCAATACCAAAATATACACTTTACAATTCAAAGAAATTTAACAATTGTACTACTTTTTACCGTTTTTATTGGTGGGCAAATTGGGTCCAGACTCAGCAATCAAAAATTGCCACCATTTTTTATAAAAAAAATGACGGCAGTATTAATTGCTCTGGTAGGCCTAAAGATTTTATTGAAGTACGTGAATTAACTAATACACCTTAGCACGGTATATTTCTGCTAACATAGCAACAACTCTACAACTAATAATTTCCAACTTTAATAGGAAAATCAGGGTACAATGGCACAGTAATCTATAATAGTATTTGCACCATCACAAGGATATGTATAATTAGGCAACACTTCTTGTATTCCATTACCATTATCATATGGATTATCACTTCCGTTTTCTAAAGCAGCATTTCTTGCATTTTCATTTTGATTATTTTCAAAAGTAAAATACATCAACGCATCTAATGGTTTTAAAATACCTTGTTTTTCTGAATAATTTGTACCTGTTCCATACGGGTATGTGTGATCAATATTTCCTCCTTCATTATATACTTGGTAATCCTTATGTGAGTTAGGAATAGAGGTAAGTAACGAATATAAAGTTAAAGGAATGCGCGCATCGGTACCATTAGCATCATTATTTCCGCGCACACCATATTGTTGAAGAATAACATTGGTATTGGTAGGCAAATTTTGGATAGCTGCTGCATTCATTTCAAAAGCATACCAAGGATCATACATCATCACAAGGCGTCCGTTTTCTCCATATCCCAAATCCGAAAAATGTTTTAGCGCTGTTAGTGTTATTCCTCCACCAGCAGAATGCCCTAATACGCCAATTTTTGTAGTATCAAGATACGGTAGTATTGAATTTTGAACCGTCGTATTTGCACTATTCAAAAAATTAGTGAATCCTTCAATAGCATGAGATGCATTTGTTACCGCTCCTTGTTGTGTATATATAACGGTATAACCACGACTTGCGATAAAACGAAATAACATATCATACCGAACAGCTGTTGTTGTATTAGACCACCCAGATATAAAAAACAGAACTGGTGTATTGTGATCCATCGTTGAAATATCTGCTGGATAATATGCCGATGTACGACCTCCTATTTCATTATAAATAGCAGCTTGGTGAGTGCCGCCTTCTCCATATAGTATTGTTTCTTCTGGTTGATTAGAAGGTGTGTCTTCATTACAAGAAATAAAGAATAACATTACGCCGAATGCAAAAATTAAATGTTTCATATTATTTTATTTTGGATTAATATATCATTACAACGCCAAAATAAATTATTTATTTTCAAGTATCAAAAACAGTTAAGTATAAACACTCTTTTTAAATAACCGAAATAGCAGTGTCTGTCTAAAAACATAAGACCGTTTCACTATTAGACAAAAAATAAAAGACTTGATTGTTACTATACGATAAACAGTTATTTGAAAATTATGGTTATTGATAGATAACATAAAATTAA
>CAMZLD010000090.1 GCA_947311635.1 uncultured Flavobacteriaceae bacterium
ACATCATTATAAACTTCTAACCAACGCCATAAGCCTACACTGCTATTAAATGTAGTAATCCACTGGTTTGCGAAGTTTGTAGGTAGTTTTGATTTAAAGCCACCTTCTGCAATGACAATTTGTTGACTAAAAAAACCTGTTGTTTCTGATCTTCCAAAGTATTTGTATTGAAACGAATAATCTGAAGGTGTGTGTAGTCCAAAGCTAAAGAAATCTGATGTTGTTTTATTCGATAAAAAAGCGCCTGCATACCATCTAAAATCAAATTGTCTATTGCTATCGGTTAATTTTCGATAATGTACTAAGAAATCTACTTTACTAAATTTTTTCGCTATTTGTAAGCCAGCTCTATATCTAAAATCTTGTATTATTTCTGGTTTTGCATATGTATAATTTACACTAAATAATTGGTATTTTAATTCTTCTGGGTTGTAAGCAATGGCTGGGTTTGGTTCTTTATCGATATATTTATAAGAAAAATTTATAGAGCTTCCACCAGGATCTCTTAAGCTTTTTCTTTTCAAATAAATATTTACAAATGGAGAGAACGTCTGGTAGGTGAGGTCTTTGTCATAATGAAAATAACTTCCAGTGACACCAAACCTATAACTTCTTACTTTAGAATTTTCTACAAATTGTCGATATAATAAAGAAAATGATCCGGTAAGATTTTTACTTTTTGTACTATATGTTGGTGTAATTTTATATACAAAATCTTTACGAAGCAACGTTTTGTTAGCGATGGCTAGACCAATAGCAAGACCGTCATAATAATTGTATTCTGCTGTTGGAGTTAAAAATACTTGATTGTAATAAGGATTCTCGGCATCTTTTAATGTTCTAATTTGTAAGGGTTTGTTTAAAATTCTTTTTTCAAGACTTTTCCAGTTATCACGTAAATTAATTTCTGGGTATGAATATCTATAATTTAGTCCAACTCTGTCAAATCCATTTTGTGCAATGGTAATTGTTTTGGAAGTATCAATAGTATACCATTTTTTAAATTTCACTTCTTTATCTTTTACACCAAAAAGGGCTACTGGAGCAGAAAAGTTGCGTTTGTTTTTTATTGTAATTTTGATAGAATCTTTTGTTTTTTCAACCTTTTTTATGGTATAGTCTATCTTTTTTTTACTTTTCAAATAATCATTAAAAAACCAATCTATATTTTTATTTGAGTGTTGCTTTAGTATAGTGTTGAAAGCGCTTGCTTCGGCTATTTTTAAAGTATTGTTTTTGTAAAATGTTTTTATGGTTTTTGGAATGATACTGTCTTGCAAATATTCATCAAGATATTGTAATCCCAATCCTGCTTTGTATTTATTTACAATTTTACGATTAAAATTAGATAATGAATCTGCTCTTGTTGTTAACGACTGATCAATATTTGCTCTAGCAGCTGTTTGATAGATAAAAGGATATTTGTCATTAAAATCCATTTGTGCAAATGTATACGAACGTACACCCCAAATTTTAGAAATATTACCAACAAACTTTAATTCTGGATAAAATTTGTCTACATATTTTATCATAAGATAAGTTTGTAAACCGTCTAAAATCCATGCATCTGTTCTTTTGTTAAGTATTAAAGTGTTCTCAATAAACGCTCTAGAAAGCACTTTAAACATTTTAATGTCCCATTCAAACACATCTGAAAAAGGCGCTAAAAAGGATGGTAACTGACTTAATCCATACACTGGGTTTTTTTTGTAAGCTAATTTGCTTATCAGCATTTTTTTGTGTGGATACTTATTTAAATAGCTTGCCATAAAATCTAAAGCTCTTTTTAAAACTTCCTTTTTGACTTGCTTTTTTAATTTTTTTCCTCCAAGGTTAGATGCTATGATGACTTCTCCTGTATTGATTTTTTCAAAGTTTTCTTTTTTTGAAATGACAAGGTCAATATCTACTGCTTTTTCACCTTTTAAAAGGTAGGTGATTTGTGTGTTATTTTCTTTTTTTGTTTGCAATAGTTGTGATTGTAGATGAAACGCCTTCGGAAGTGTAAAATGAATGGTATAATTACTTGGTTTCATAAATAAGTCATCCATGTTTAAATTAGACATGGTTTGCCAACCATTGTTGTAAACTGCTGGTACCAAATACCAAAAACGAAGGTTGTAGCTAGTGTTATTTCTACCGTAGCGTGTAAATTGATCTTTTGGTATTTTTACTACATAGGTAGCAGTAATTTTAATGGAATCTTGTGTTTTTAATGGTCTTTTTAATTTTATTTTAATGATGTCTTCACTGGTTTCTTCTTTGTTCCAAGTGACTGGGCTGTAATCAATAGCAATGTTTTTTATGGTGTTTTTGCCACGATCTTTTTCTTTGGAAAAATATAAATCTTTTTTGTAATCTGTAAGAAGTCGCTTAGAAAGTGCAGTATGCCTATCTCTAAAACTGTTGGGCCAATTGTGTAAGTAAATACTATCTAAAAGAACACTACTTGTATTGTGATAGACAATAGTTTGCTGTACAAATAGCTCGTGTGTATCTGTATTTAGTGTTGCACTTATTTCTATAGCATTTGTTTGGCTATAAAACACTGTTGAAAAAAGAATAATAAATAAATAAACGAGCTTTTTCAATGAATCTTAATGAATTTTAAAGGATGTATTGGCTGCTTACTTTTTATTTGTAAATAGTACATGCCAGCGCTTAAATTTGAAACATCTATAGTATTTATACTGTTTGAACTAAAAATTGTAATGTTTTTGACAAGCTGTCCATAGCTATTGTAAATTGTAGCATGTATATCTTCTAGGGTATTGGATGCAGTTAGTAATAATTTATCTTTAATGAGGTTTGAACCTACAATTTGTATGGGATTAGAAATTTCATTTTCTGCAATATTTAGTAAATTTCCAGCGTATTCAAGTTCTAAAGTTACGGGTAAATGATCGCTCATGTTAAATAGATTATCGCGTGTTGCTTGACTAAATACTCCGGTACATGAGGTGTTATTTACTGAGGTATTAAAGCAGTTTTCATTATTTCCGAAGACATCATACGTGTTTGTTTTGTAGTAGAGCTCTGTAGAATTTATAGTGTTATCATCTAACATGATAAAGTCAAAACGATCATCAATTCCACCAGTTACGCCATCTGTTCCAGCGCCATTGTTGCCATAATTTGCACTAAACTGATTATTAGATGTTAAAGGGGATTGTGAAAAAATATCTTGAAAAGTACTATTGTTATGCCAAGAACCTTCTCTTTGAATAGGGTCTTTTATAACAATTGCATTTGTTGGGTCAATTAACTCTTGATAACCAGGTTCTGAGTCTGTGTAGAAATTAAAGTCTCCAGCAAATAGAATATGATGACTTGCAGGAATATTAATAAGATTGTCTGTAAAGACTGTTATCATATCTAGTCTTTTCTGCTCATTTGTTGCGTTTGTACTTGCTTTTAAATGTGCTACAAAAACTTCTAAATAAATGGGGTTTGTTTGTTTATCTACTGTATTTAAAACAAAGGTATACCAATTAATATCTCTAATGTTGGTGAGTAATTCGGTTTGGTTTGTAAGCTCTAATTTTTCTGTATTATAATACGTAAATTGGTTTAAACCAGTGTAGGTTGAAGATTGGTTTAATGTAAATGTAGGCATTGCATATTTGTTTGTGCCTACGTTTAAAACAGTATTTAAGATAGCGTTTGCGCCATTACCATCTTCTAATTCACAAACCATAAAAATGTCTGGTTGTATTTCATCTACAATCAGTTTTAACTGTGTACTTCTATCAATAAATGTGTTAGAAACATTATCATAAACATAAGTAGAAGGAAAGTGCATTAAATTATAAAACATGGTTTTAATGGGTGTTTGCGCACGCAAAGAAAAACCAACAAGAAAGCAAATACTATAAATGTAATTTTTCATTAGAAATTTGGACTTAAGTTGTATTTTTTATAAAAGGCATCAATAATTTCTAATACTTCGTCTTCTGTATCAACGATAGAAATTAAATCTAAATCTTTTGCGCTAATATTTCCGAATTTAGAAAGTAAGGTGTCTTTAACCCAATCTATTAAACCTTTCCAAAAATCGCGCCCTACTAAAACAATAGGAAATTTTCCAACTTTTTTGGTTTGAATTAAAGTTATGGCTTCAAATAATTCATCTAAGGTGCCAAAACCACCAGGCATTACTACAAAACCTTGAGAGTATTTAACAAACATTACTTTTCTTACAAAAAAGTAATCAAAGTCTAAACTTTTATCATTGTCTATAAAGGGATTGTCGTGTTGCTCGAAAGGTAATTCTATATTTAATCCAACAGAAATGCCTTTACCTCGATGTGCTCCTTTGTTTCCTGCTTCCATTATTCCGGGACCACCACCAGTAATTACTCCATAGCCATGTTGTGTGAGTTTAAAAGCAATGCTTTCTGCTAATTTGTAATATTTGTGGTCTGGTTGTGTTCTTGCAGAGCCAAAAATACTAACACAAGGTCCAATTCTACTAAGTTTTTCGTAACCATCAACAAATTCTGACATGATTTTAAAAATGGCCCAAGAGTCATTGGTCTTGATTTCATTCCATGTTTTTTGTTTTAATTTTTCTATGATTTTTCTATCTTCGTTTGGGCTCATATTTTATGTAATTCTAGTTATTAATCGTTGTTTTTTTGTTTTTCTAATAAGAAAAAACAAACACGCTAAATTAATTCTTTTTTTAAGAATTTAGCAGTGTAGCTTGTTAAGTTTTTACTAATGGTTTCTGGAGTGCCTGTACAAAGGATGTTTCCACCATTTTTTCCGCCTTCTAATCCAATGTCAATAATAAAATCGGCAAGTTTTATAACGTCCATATTGTGCTCTATAATAAGTACCGTATTTCCTTTGTCTACAAGTTTGTTAAGTACTTCCATTAAAACTCTTATGTCTTCAAAATGCAAACCTGTTGTTGGCTCATCAAGGATGTAAAAGGTATTTCCTGTGTCTCTTTTTGCTAATTCTGAAGCTAGTTTTATACGCTGCGCTTCGCCACCAGAAAGTGTGGTAGATTGTTGACCTAAGGTAATGTAACCTAGGCCAACATCTTCTATGGTTTTTAATTTTTTATAAATCTTCGGAATGTTTTTAAAAAACAGTACCGATTCTTGAATGGTCATATTTAAAATGTCTGAAATAGATTTCCCTTTGTAACGAATCTCTAAAGTTTCTCTATTAAAGCGTTTGCCCATACACGTTTCGCATTCTACATGGACGTCTGGCAAAAAATTCATTTCAATAACACGAACACCGCTTCCTTGACAGGTTTCGCAACGTCCACCTTTTACATTGAAAGAAAAACGCCCCGGTTTATAACCACGAATGGCAGCTTCTGGTGTCTTGGTAAATAGGTTTCGTATTTCGCTAAAAGTACCTGTGTAAGTGGCTGGGTTAGAACGTGGTGTTCTACCAATAGGAGATTGGTTTATGGCAATCACTTTGTCAATGTGCTCTAAACCATTAATGCTTTTGTATGGCATGGGTATTTTAACACCATTGTAGATGTGGGCATTTAAAATAGGGTATAGGGTTTCGTTGATTAACGTTGATTTTCCGCTACCAGAAACACCTGTGATACAAATGAGTTTACCCAATGGAAATGTGGCTGTAATATTTTTTAAATTATTACCTGTTACACCTTTTAAAGTAATTTTATGGCCATTGCCTTTTCTGCGTTGCTTCGGAATTTTGATTTTTCGTTTTCCAGAAATATAATCGGCTGTTAAAGTATTGTGTTTTTTTAAATCTTCAAAAGTGCCTTGACTTACAATTTCACCACCAAAACGTCCAGCACCTGGTCCAATATCAAAAATAAAGTCGGCCGTTTCCATCATTTCTTTATCGTGTTCTACTACAATAACAGAATTTCCAATATCTCGAAGTTTGATTAGTGAATTTATTAATTTTTGATTGTCACGTTGATGTAGCCCAATACTTGGTTCGTCTAAAATATACAATACGCCAACTAATTGTGAGCCAATCTGTGTTGCTAGCCGTATACGTTGAGCCTCGCCGCCAGAAAGTGATTTAGAGCTTCTGTCAAGGCTTAAATAGTCTAAGCCAACATCTAATAAAAATTGAATACGTGTTCTAATTTCTTTTAAAATTTCTGTAGCTATTAATCGTTGTTTTTTGTTTAGTTTGGCTTCAATATTTTCAAACCAATTGGCTAATTCTAAAATATCAAGTTGGGCAATTTCTGAAATATTTTTGTTTGCTATTTTAAAATGTAAAGCTTCTTTTCTAAGGCGTTTTCCTTTGCAATTAGGGCATTTTTCTTCATCCATAAAGCCTTTTGCCCAGCGTTTAATTGCAGTAGATTCGGCATTCTTAAATTGACTTTCAATAAAAGGTATAATGCCTTCAAAATCAATTTCATACTTTTTTGTAACACCTAATATTTTTGAATTAACTTCAAACTTTTCATTGCCGCCATTTAGAATAATTTCCATGGCTTCCTTCGGAATTTTAGAAATAGCGTCTGTAAGTTTAAAATTAAAACGTTCTGCAATATTTTGTAATTGCTTAAAAATCCAACTATTTTTTTGTTCGCCAATAGCTAGAATACCGCCGTTTGCAATCGATATTTTTTTTGAAGGAATTATTTTCTCTAAATTGACTTGCATGATGTTTCCTAGACCACTGCAAGTAGCGCAAGCGCCTTTTGGTGAGTTAAAAGAAAAGGTGTTAGGCTCTGGTGAAGGGTATGAAACCCCAGTGCTAGGGCACATCAAGTTTTTACTAAAATAACGTGCTTTATTGGTTTCTGATGAAAGCACCATTAAAATATTGTCTCCAGCATATAAGGCTGTAGTGATAGAAGCATCTAATCTTTTTTTTATGGCTTCAGTTACACTTATTCTATCTATAACAATTTCTATATCATGTGTTTTATAACGGTCTGCACGCATCCCTTTTTCTAGCTCTTTTAGCTCGCCATCTAAACGAACTTTTGTATAGCCTTGCTTGGCAATTTGTTCAAATAATTCACGATAATGTCCTTTTCTTGATTTTACAACAGGTGCTAAAATTGTTATTTTTTTGTCCTGAAAATCTTTAAGAATTAAATCTTTAATTTGCTCATTGCTATAGCTTACCATGGCTTCATTTGTGTTGAATGAATAAGCCGTTGCTGCTCTAGCATAAAGTAGCCGCATAAAATCGTAAATTTCTGTAATTGTTCCAACCGTAGAACGCGGACTTTTATTGGTTGTTTTTTGTTCTATAGAAATTACAGGAGAAAGCCCATCAATTTTATCAACATCTGGGCGTTCAAGACCACCAAGAAACTGACGCGCATAAGCAGAAAATGTTTCAATATAGCGCCTTTGTCCTTCCGCATAAATAGTGTCAAAAGCAAGCGATGATTTTCCGCTACCACTTAGGCCAGTTATGACAACTAGCTTTTCTCTAGGTATGCGAACATCGATGTTTTTTAAATTATGAACACGAGCTCCTAAAACTTCTATATATTCTTGTTGTTTTGACATTTAAATTTTAAAAAAAAGCAAAGATACAGAAATGGATTGAGAATTTTAGGGCGACATTGCTTTTAAGATTCTTAAAAACAATTGACTTTTATTACTATATTGCGGTAAAAAATAAGGATGGTTAAAATGGATGCTATACGGCATTTTTTTGAGCGGCATGGGTTTACAGTGTCATCACGATTGGCAGATAAGTTAGGAATGCGTGCCACCAATGTTCGTTTGTTTTTTATTTACATCTCTTTTGTTACTGTAGGTTTATCTTTTGGGGTGTATTTAACCTTAGCCTTTTTATTAAAACTTAAAGATATGATTTATACTAAAAGAAGCTCAGTTTTTGATTTATAATGATACGTAAGTCTAATATATACAAGGCAGTTATACTACTTTTTATTGTTGTATTCATTGGAGTTTCTGGTTATATGGTTCTAGGTAACGCTACCATTGTAGATGCTTTGTATATGACTATTATTACCATGACTACTGTCGGTTTTGGAGAAATCCATACATTTAGTGCTTCTGAAAAAATATTCACTATTTTTTTAATTTTAATTAGTATTACTGCATATGGTATTCTTGTTAAAGTAGTGTCAGAATATATAGCCAGTGGCGATTTTTTTAATCAAATAAAAAATAAGAAAATGCAACAAAAAATTTCAAAATTAAAGAACCATACTGTTGTTTGTGGGTATGGAAGAAATGGTGTTCAGGCAGTTGCAAAACTTACTTCCTATGACAAACCATGTTTAGTGATAGAACGTGATTCTGAAATGATAACACAATTAGAGCAAGAGGGTATTTTGTATTTGCAAGGTGACGCCACAAACGATGCAACCTTAATAGATGCTAATATTGCGAATGCTTCAAGTTTAATTACAGCACTACCGTCTGATGCAGATAATTTGTTTGTAGTTTTATCTGCAAAACAATTAAATACCAAACTAACAATTATTAGTAGAGCCTCTAATCAATCATCTTGTTCAAAATTAAAAATTGCAGGAGCCAATAATGTTATCATGCCAGATAAATTAGGCGGAGACCATATGGCTTCTTTAGTAGTTACGCCAGATGTGATTGAATTTGTAGATCAGCTTAGTCTAGGTGGAGAAGTTACCACCAATCTTAAAGAAATTGCGGTAAATGATTTGCCAAAAGAGTATATAAATAAAACCTTGTTAGATTTAGATTTGCGTAGAAAAACAGGTTGTACCATTATTGGTTTTAAAACCACAGAAAATGAATACATTATCAACCCAGAAGCAGATACCACTCTAGAAGTAGATACCAACCTTATAGTTATAGGTAGACCAGAGCAAATTAAAAAATTGCATAGTTTATTTTTATAATTTTGTAAAAACATATTTTTAATGGTAAAAACTTGTCAAAAGTGCATTTTTTTAAGATATTGCGCTTAACTTATACAATAAAACAACTAAAACACTATTATGAAGAAAAAACTTCTTACGTTATTCACAATCGTTTTTCCATTTTTAACTTTTGCACAAGAAACACTACCAGAAAAAATTGATAGTACTTTCAAATACCTTACAGGTTGGTTTGTAGATGCTATTTTTTATGCAATTCCTTTTAGTGAAAAAGTTCAAATACCTTGGGTTTTAATAGCCTTGGTTGGTGGTGCAGTGTATTTTACTTTGCGTTTTAAGTTTGCACAATTTAGATTGTTTGGTACTTCAATTCGTGTTGTACAAGGAAAATACGATGAATTAGATCACCATACTGCGGATAAGGCTTTTGGAGATGTAACAGATGGCGGAGATGTTTTTGAAACAATAGCTTCTGAAGGTGCTGATGGAGAAGTATCTCATTTTCAAGCATTGACTGCAGCGTTATCTGCAACCGTAGGTTTAGGAAATATTGCTGGTGTAGCCGTAGCGCTTTCTATAGGTGGTCCTGGGGCAACTTTTTGGATGATTCTAGCTGGGCTCTTAGGTATGGCGTCTAAATTTGCAGAATGTACTTTAGGTGTAAAATATAGAGATGTAGGTGCAGATGGAACCGTTTACGGAGGACCAATGTACTATATATCTAAAGGTTTAAAAGAAAGAGGTTTAGAAAGACTTGGAAAGGTATTAGCAGTCCTTTTTGCCATTTTTGTTGTTGGGGGTTCTTTTGGAGGTGGAAACATGTTTCAAGCCAATCAAGCTTCTGCACAATTTGTTCAATTGTTTGGTTTAACAAATGCCAATGCTAGTATGTATTTTGGTATTGTAATGGCAGCCATTGTAGCAGTTGTAATTATTGGAGGTATTAAAAGAATAGCATCAGTAACCGAAAAAATAGTACCCTTTATGGCAATTATTTATGTAGGTGCTGCATTGGTTATTATCTTTATGAATATTTCGTTATTAGGACAGGCTATAGGAATGATATTTGACGGAGCCTTTACCGGTTCTGGTATTATTGGCGGTTTTATAGGTGTATTAATTCAAGGATTTAGAAGAGGTACTTTTTCTAACGAAGCTGGTGTGGGTTCTGCTGCAATTGCGCATTCAGCCGTTCGTACAAAATATCCTGCTTCAGAAGGTATTGTTGCTTTGTTAGAACCTTTTATAGATACTGTTGTAATTTGCACCATGACTGCATTAGTATTAGTTATAACGAATATTAAAGGAGGATTTTTTGAGTACGGTGTAGAAGTAAAGCAAGGTGTAGAATTAACCGCTACAGCTTTTGATTCTGCCATTCCACATTTTTCAGTAATATTAACAATTGCAGTTATCTTATTTGCATTTTCTACCATGATTTCTTGGTCATATTACGGAATGCAAGGCTGGAAGTATTTATTCGGAAAAGGAAAAACTACAGATTTAGTATATAAAATATTATTCCTATTGTTTGTAGTTGTTGGATCATCTATTAGTTTAGGTTCTGTGATTGATTTTTCAGACGCCATGATATTTGCCATGGTAATACCTAATATGATTGGGGTAATATTGTTATCACCAAAAATTCAAGAAGAGTTAGATAGATATATGCAAGCAATTAAAACTTTAGTGAAAAAATAAGCATGCATTAAATTGTAGCACAATGAAAATAAAACAATCCCATTTCTGGTATAATAAACGCCAACGAAATGGGATTTTGTTTTTACTAATACTTGTTTTTTCTGCAATGAGTATTTACTTTTTCGTTGACTTTAGAACAGCAAAAACTCCCGTTTTTTCTTCTGAAGAAAATAAACAGTTAGCTTTTTTTCAATCACAAATAGATTCATTAAAAAATATAGAATTAGAACGTAGAAAACCTAAAATATATCCTTTTAACCCAAGTTTTTTATCAGATTTTAGAGCCTCTAAATTAGGACTTTCAGTACAAGAAATAGATAGGCTGCTGGAGCATAGAAAAGCAGGAAAATATATTAATTCAGCTAAGCAGTTTCAGCAAGTAACAAAAATAAATGATAGTTTACTAAATGTAATAAAACCTTATTTTAAATTTCCAGATTGGGTGCTCAAACGCAATGTAAAAAAAGCCCCTACAAAATTCAATAAACAAACTGTTGTTAATCAGACAGAAAACACAACAAGAACTCCTTTAACTAACGACTTAAATAAAGCAACAGCAACAGATTTAAAAGCTGTAAACGGAATCGGTGTAAAACTTTCAGAAAGAATTATTAAGTATCGAAATATGATAGGCGGTTTTATAGACAAAGAGCAGTTGGGTGATGTTTACGGATTAAAAACCGAAGTGATTGAAAACCTTTTTCAAAAATTTCAAATTTTATCAAAACCACACATTGTTAAAATCAATATAAATACCGCAAGTTTTAAAGAAGTTTTACACTTGCCATATATTGATTATGAACTGACTAAGAAAATTTTTAACTATAGAGATGAAGTAGCTGAGATTCAAAAGCTTGAAGAACTTAAAAATATAGAAGGATTTCCTGTAGAGATATTTAATAGAATAGCACTATATTTGAAAGCTGAATAAATAACCAAATAACCTATGTATTTTACAGAAGAGCATCATTTTTTTAGACAGAGTTTTAGAGATTTTCTACAAAAAGAGGTTGTGCCTCATATAGAAAAGTGGGAAGAAACAGGAGCTATAGAACGCTTTATCTGGAAAAAATTTGGAGACATGGGCTATTTTGGTCTTGTATATCCAGAGCAATATGGCGGTCTTGGTTTAGATCTTTTTTACACCGTTATTTTCTTAGAAGAGTTGCAACGTATTCACTCGGCAGGTTTTGCTGCAGCTATGTGGGCACATGCCTATTTAGCAATGACGCACGTTAATAAAGAAGGAGACCATCAAATTAAAGAAAATTATTTAACAGCAAGTATTACAGGTGATAAAATAGGCTGTCTATGTATTACAGAACCTTTTGGAGGGTCTGATGTTGCAGGCATGCGAACCACAGCTGTAAAAAAAGGAGAAACATATGTAATAAATGGATCTAAAACATTTATAACCAATGGTGTATATAGTGATTATTTAGTTGTTGTAGCAAAGACAAGTCCAGAGTTAGGCAATAAAGGAATGAGCATTTTTATTATAGATAGAGATACACCAGGTATTTCTGCAACCAAATTAGATAAATTAGGATGGCGTGCATCTGACACAGCAGAAATAGCATTTGACAATGTAGTCATACCTAGTTCAAATTTAATGGGAGAAGAAAATAAAGGTTTTGCTTATGTAATGCAGCATTTTGCTTTAGAGCGACTCACCATGGCAATCAATGCACATGCACGTGCTGAATATGCTTTAGAATATGCGGTGCAATATATGAGTGAGCGTTCTGCCTTCGGAAAAACAATTGATAAGTTTCAAGCATTACGACACACCATAGCAGATGCTTATGCACATATGGAAGTGTGTAAAGCATTTAATTATAGTATTGCCAAACGTTTAAATGATGGAGAGTATGTAGTAAAAGAGGCGACTATGGCAAAACTTCAATCTACCAAGATGGCAGACGAAGTTATTTATCAATGCCTACAAATGTTGGGAGGTTATGGTTATATGGAAGAGTATCCAATGGCACGATTATTAAGAGATAGTAGACTAGGACCTATTGGTGGTGGTACTTCTGAAATTTTAAGAGAAATTATCGCCAAAATGGTGATTGATGGTAAGTCGTATAAGCCAGCAACTTGATACTATTTTGGCGAAAATTGTTTTCAATTTTCCAAAATGGTGATTGATGGTAAATCGTATAAGCCAGCAACTTAAATTATAAACTAATCGTCAGAAACGAGAAACGAGAAACGAGAAACGAGAAACAAGAAACGAGAAACGAGAAACGAGAAACAAGAAATTGGAAGAAAAAATAAAAAAAATCCCAATTCCTAATTCCTAATTCATAATTACTTCATATCTTTGCAATCCGTTTCACTTAAAGGAAGCGAGACACATATGAAAGGAGGTGCTACACAATGTTAATTATTCCAGTAAAAGAAGGAGAGAATATAGATAGAGCTTTAAAGCGCTACAAACGAAAGTTTGATAGAACAAAGACTATGAAGAACTTGCGTGCGCGTAAGCAATTTGATAAGCCATCTGTAATTAATAGAGCGCAAAACATAAAAGCAGCTTATATCCAAAGATTAAGAACAGAAGAGCAAAAATAGATTTGCAACCTTATATATAAGGTATATAAAAAAAGATTTTCCGTTAGGTATAACAAATACAATTTGTAAATTTGTTTCCTAACGGATTTTTTTTTATGCCATTACCCGCCTTTTTAGATTATCTATTACTAGAAAAAAATTATTCTAGGCTAACAATAATTGCTTATCAAAAAGACATACAATCATTTCAAAAATATTGTCTTATTACTTTTGATGATGCTGACTTGATAACGAAAAATTACGTTCAAATACGTTCTTGGATTGTTAGTTTGGTACAGCAAAACATTTCTAACAGAACAATTAACAGAAAAGTAAGCGCTTTAAAATCATTGTATAAGTTTTTGTTAAAGACCAAACAAATAGAAGAAAGTCCGTTAGTAGGTCATAAATCATTAAAAGTAGCAAAAAAAGTTCAAGTCCCTTTTTCAGAAAAAGAAATGATGCAAGTTTTATCCATTCTAAATTCATTAGATCCAACTTTTGAAAACCTTCGTAATAAGGCTATTATAGAGTTGTTATACTCTACAGGAATGCGAAGAGCAGAGCTTATAACACTAAAAATATCAGATGTAAATTTTGCTAATAACACCCTAAAAATTTCAGGAAAAAGAAATAAAGAGCGGTATGTGCCATTGTTGAGTTCTATAGTAGTTGGATTGCAAAACTATGTAGCGTTACGTACAACACATGCTACACAAGAGAACTATTTTTTTGTTACTCAAAAAGGTAAAAAAATGTACGCAACACTTGTTTATAGAATAATAAATAAGTACTTTAGTAGTGTCTCAACAAAGGTAAAAAAGAGTCCACATGTGATTCGGCATGCTTTTGCAACACATTTATTAAATGAAGGGGCAGATTTAAATGCTGTAAAAGAATTGCTAGGTCATTCTAGTTTAGCTTCAACGCAAGTCTATACGCACAGTAGTTTAAAAAAAATAAAAGAAGTGTATAATCAAGCTCACCCAAGGAGCACAAAAAAGATTTAATGTATGAAAATAACTGTTCAGTCTGTAAATTTTAATGCAGCTAGTGATTTGGTAAAATTTGTAAATGAAAGAATTACAAATTTAGAAAAATACTACGATAAAATTATTGATGCAGAAGCATTTTTAAAAGTGCAACAAACAAGTGATAAAGAAAATAAGTTAGTAGAAATCAAGATTAATGTTCCGGGGGATGAATTTATGGTAAAAAAGACAGGTAAAACTTTTGAAGAAGCTGCCAGTACTACTACAGATTCGTTAAGAAGGCTGCTTATGAAAAAAAAACAAAAACAAAGAGAACACTATTGATAAAAAATAACTAAAAAAGTTTTGTTTAAAAAATAAAACTTTATACATTTGCAGTCCGTTAGAAATAGCGGGCTTCTTTTATGGAGAAAAAAGCCGATGTAGCTCAGCTGGCTAGAGCAGCTGATTTGTAATCAGCAGGTCGTGGGTTCGAGTCCCTCCATCGGCTCAAAATAAA